>CAXTOI010000500.1:0-2922 GCA_964245645.1 uncultured Novosphingobium sp.
GACTCACCTCGTGTCCCCTGCCATGGCCGCCGCCGCCGCGGTCACCGGCCATTTGACCGATGTTCGTGACTTGCCGTGAGAGCGTAGACGGGAAGGTATCTTCCTTCCCCCCCTCCCCGCCGCCCTGAGCTTGTCGAAGGGCTGCCTTTCTCTGCGGCTTGGGCACGCGACCCAAGATGACGGGCAGCCATTCGACAGGCGCAGCACAAGCGGGATGGAGGCAGAGCGAATGCCAAGCGACGGCCGTTAAGGCTTGTATCGCGCAACCGCCAGGCACATAGAAACTCCATGACCGACAAACCCGACAATTCGAACAAATCCGCCGAGCCCCATGAGAAATCCGGCTGGAGCACCACAGCAATTGCAGGCGCTGCGATCGGGTCGGCCGCGCTTGCAGCCGCGGTGCTGTATGTCTCGCGGCGGCGGGACGCCAAGGCGGCGGTTGCGCCGGTTCACCCCGAAACCGCGCCCGAAACCGACTGATGCCGGAGCGCGCTTCATGAAGGCCATCGATCACGTCGCCGGGCGCGCCATTCCGTTCGGGCGCAAGAACGTCGATACCGATGTCGTCATTCCGGCGCATTGGCTCAAGACGATCAGCCGCGACGGGTTGGGAAAAGGCGCGTTCGAGGTGTTGCGGCAGGATCAGGGCAATGTCTTTGACGATCCCGACTTTGCCGGCGCGCCGATCCTGATTGCCGGCGCCAATTTCGGCTGCGGGTCGAGCCGCGAACATGCCGCCTGGGCCTTGCTCGATATGGGCATCACTTGTGTGATCGCGCCCAGTTTTTCGGATATCTTCTCGAGCAATGCCTTCAAGAACGGCATCCTCACGGTTGCCTTGCCACAGGCCGCGATCGACCGGCTGATGGAAGTCGCCCGTACCGACCCGATCGACGTCGACCTCGCCACGCAAAGCGTGACCACGCGGTTCCAGGATCGCTTCACCTTCGACATCGATCCGTTCCGCAGCCATTGCCTGCTCGAAGGGCTAGACGAAGTCGGGCTGACGCTGCAGCAGGACGCTGAGATCAGCGAACATGAAGCGCGCGCGCGGACGGCGCTGCCGTTCCTGGCAACGGCACATGCGGGGGTGCAATGACCATGTTCCACGACCGCGAGCGCGCCGCAGAAGCCAAATTCTCGCATGACGAGGAAATGCAGTTTCGCATCCACGCCCGGCGCAACCGGCTGCTGGGCGTCTGGGCGGCGGAACGGATGGAGTTGTCGCCGGCTGAAGCCGAAGCTTATGCCAAAAGCGTCGTCCAGGCTGATTTCGAGGAATCGGGCGATGAAGATGTCATCCGCAAATTGCTCGGCGACCTGATCTCCGCCGGCGTCGACGCCGACGAAGGCCAGGTGCGCGATGCAATGCACGCGCGTGAAATCGATGCGCGCAGAGCGCTGATGGGCGAGGCCTGACGCTATGCCGATGGCTGCTGCTGACATCGAAGCCCTGATCCGCGCCGCGCTGCCCGACGCCGAGGTGACGATCACCGACCTGGCCGGCGATGGCGATCACTACGCGGCGCATGTCGTGTCGCCCGCTTTTACCGGCAAGCCACGCGTGCTGCAGCACAAGCTGGTCTATTCTGCGCTGGGAGACCGGATGGGCGGCATGCTCCATGCCTTGCAATTGACCACTGCAACGCCCAATTAAGATTTTGCGGCGGATGTCGTTCGCCACCATTTCACCAGCCGGGGCCACCGCCATGTCCGATGTCAACACCCGCCTCGCCCAGATCGTCAGCACAAACGATGTGGTGCTGTTCATGAAAGGCACGCCGCTGTTTCCGCAGTGCGGATTTTCCAGCCGCGCCGTCGCGATCCTCAACCACCTGGAAGTCGACTTTCACAGCGTCGATGTGTTGCAGGACAATGAGATCCGCCAGGGTATCAAGGGTTTTTCGGACTGGCCGACCATTCCCCAGCTTTACGTCAAGGGTGAATTCCTTGGCGGCAGCGACATCATGATGGAAATGTTCGAAGCGGGCGAGTTGACCGAACTGCTCGGCGAAAAAGGCGTGGCCCGCACGGCTTGAGCGCGGATCGATTGCGCAAAAACGGCGCGATCAGAGCTTGCCAAGAGCCCGGCGTGAAGCAAAGGGAAGGCGTGGATCAGCCACCTGCCTTTTTCGCGCCGGCGCTTAAGCCGGCGGCCACGGTCGTTATCTTCCGTCAGGCTGCGTCGGTGCAGCCGCCCGAATTGCTGATGGTGCAGCGCTCGCGGGAGATGCGCTTTGCCGGCGGCGCGGCGGTGTTTCCGGGCGGCCGCGTCGATGCTGCCGATCGCGAACTGGCCTCCATCCTGATCAACGCCGGCGATCCCGCAGCGGGAGACGCCGATGAACTGGCGGCGCGCATCGCCGCAATCCGCGAAACGATCGAGGAAACCGGCCTGGTGATCGGTGTCGATCGCGCGGTATCCGGCGCGCAGGCTGCAGCCGCCCGCGCGATGCTGCTGGCAGAGTGCGCCTTGGCGCCGGTACTGGCGCGGATGGGCTGGCAGATCACCCCGCAGGTGCTGCTGCCCTTCGCGCGCTGGTGTCCGATGAGGGCAGGCGGCTTCGACACGCGATTCTATCTCGCCGACCTGGGCACCGGCGCCGTCGATCTAACGGTAGATCTGACCGAAAACACCCATCTGTTCTGGGCCAGCGCGGCCAATGCCCTGGCGATGGCCGATGCCGATGAGATCAGCGTGATCTTTCCCACCCGCCGCAATCTTGAACGGCTGGCGCTATTCGGCAGCTTTGCCGAAGCCCGGGCGCAGGCACAGCAGCATCCGGTGCGGATGATCGCCCCCCGGCAGGTGGAGGAAGACGGCCAGCGCTGGCTGCCCATCCCCGCACGCATCGGCTACCCTGTACCGCGGGAGAACCTGTCCTCGGTAGAGCGGGGGTGAGTTTGGAATGGGCGTGA
>CAXTOI010000501.1:0-2919 GCA_964245645.1 uncultured Novosphingobium sp.
TCAGCGCTACGTGTCGAAGGTCAGCGGTCCGCTGCTCGATCGCATCGACATCCATGCCCGAGGCGCGGCCGATTGCCTTGTAGATGTCCTTCACCTTCTGATCGCGTGCGGCCTGCTGCGCGGCGAGCTGTTTCTGGTGGCGCTGGTTGATGATGTTGCTGGCCAGGATTTCGGCCTCGCCGCGGTCCGCGCGCCAGCTGGTGATGTAGTCGATATGCGGCGGCCGCGGCTCGATCCGCTCTTCCTCCGTCACGATCCCCGAAAAGATGACGCCGGAGACGACCGTCGCCAGCAGCGCGAAGCGCCAGCGCATCCGCCCGGCGCTTCGCCATACGGCGATGAAATCGGCGATGGCCCCGGTGGGGTTGGCATGTCTCCAGATCGGCATCGCTCCGATATAAGGACAACATGTGGACGATGCTAGCGGGACGATCCGGCCGGTAGCGATTCACGCGGTGCGATCAGCCGAATGGCGCATAGAGCGCGCGGCCTTCGCGTTTCAGCCAGGCATTGGCCGCCGCGATGTCGCCTTCGAACAGCGATGCCAGCGCGGCGTGGAATTGGGGCGAGTGGTTGAAGTGCAGCAGATGCGCGACTTCATGCGCGACCACCGAGCGGCGCACGTCGTCCGGCGCCATGACCAGCCGCCAGTTGATGCGGATCGCACCTTGCGCCGAGCAACTGCCCCAGCGGCGTTGTGCGTTGGACAGCTGAAGCGGCGGTGCGGTGACCCCGGCGGCGGCAGTGTAATGTGCCAGATCTTCGGCCAGCAACTGCCGCGCTTCCAGTTCGAGCCAGCGCCGCAGCCGTGATTGGAGCGATGCGACCGGGCCGCCGATGCGCAGGAAGCCGTTGCTGCAGAGCGGTTGGCGCGCAGCGGTTTCCTGCCAGTCGATCGTGACCGGCCTGCCACGATAAGGCAGCGTCGCGCCCGGCTGGATCGGCGCGGGGGCGGACAGCGTGGCGAGCTGTCCCGCCAGCCAGTCGGCGCGCGAGCGCACGAAGCTGAGCGCGTCGGCGCTGCGCACCCAGGTCGGGATCGATAAGCGCACGCTGCCGTCCCGCGCCAGGCGCAGGGTCATGCGGCGCGCCTGGGGCAGGCGGCGGATGGCGATGGGGACGTCGCGATCGCCCAGCTTTACCGTCGGCGGCTCGCGCCAGTTGCGGCCGAGCCAGCCGAGCCGGGCCAGACCGCCAGCGTCGGCATCATCCGGCATCGAGCGCTTCGCCAATGTCTTCGCCCGCCGGCCAGATGATGTGCTGCTCCAGCGGGCCGGCCATGATTTCGGAGATGGCGTGGCCGAATTCGCTGTTGTTGACCACCGAGATGCCGGCTGCGTGCACCGACTGGCGGTCGCCACTGATCAGATAGTGCCATTCGGGCAGCGGCTCGTCGCGGGCGCGCAGGCGATAGGCGCAGCTGTCCGGCAGCCAGCCGATTGCACCGGCCAGGCGCGGCGTCAGCCGGATACAATCGGGCACCAAGCTGCGGCGATTGCGATAATTGCTGCAGCGCGCGGACTGCAGGTCGAGCAGGCGGCAGGCGACATTGGTGTTGTAGATGCGCCCGGTCTCTTCATCCTCGACCTTGTTGAGGCAGCATTTGCCGCAGCCGTCGCACAGGGCTTCCCACTGCTCGCGGTTCAGCTCCTCGATCGGGCGCTCCCAGAATTCGGTCATTTGACCCATTCCGTCAGATCGGCGGCGACTTGTTGCGGGCCTTTGTCGGCGGTCAGCATCGCCAGCGGCTCGCCCTTGCGGCCCATCAGATAGACGATGCGGCTGTGATCCATGAGATAGCCGCCGGGGGTGCCGGCGCCGCGTGCGTGATAGACGGCAAAACCCTTGGCCGCCTGATCGATCTGCGCCGGGGTGCCGGTCAGCCCGATCAGGCGCGGGGAGAAGGCGGCGGCGAACTGGCCCACCACCTTGGGCGTATCGCGCTGGGGATCGATCGAGATGAACATCGCCCGAATGTCGCCGGCAAGCGCCGGATGCGCCCTGGCGAAGATATCCAGCCCGCGCATCGTGGCCTGCATGTCGGTGGGGCAGGCGTCGGGGCAGAAGGTGTAGCCGAAATAGACGATGCGGTATTTACCCGCGAAATCAGACCACCGCACGGGGTGCCCGTCCTTGTCGATCAGCGTGAACGGGCCGCCGATCGAACTGCCCTCCAGCGGCGGGCGCTCGGCCGGCTGAGTGGCGCCACCACAATTCGCCAGGGTCAGCAAGGCGCAGGCCGTCATGGTGCGACGTATCGAGACAAGCTTGGACATGGCGTCGCAATCCATGCTCTGCTAAGCCGATGCTGGCAAGGCGCGAATGGGTGCAAGACCGGCTTCCTGCCTGAGGCCAAAGGAGTTTTTAGCGGTGAAAATCCGGCGTGATTCGACCATTCTGGGGCTGCTGGCGATGGTCGGCCTCGGCGCGGCCAGCCCGGCGCTGGCGCAGTTTTCGCCCAGCTATAAATTCCTTGAATCGGTGCGCAAATCCGAAGCGCAGGAGGTGACCGATGCGGTCAGCACGCCCGGCTCGACGCTGATCAACACGCAGGATACCTCAAGCGGGCAAACCGCGCTGCACATCGTCATTGCGCGGCGTGACGGCACCTGGCTGCGGTTTTTGCTGGCGATGGGCGCCGATCCCAATATCGGCGACAACAAGGGGGTGACCCCGCTGATGCTGGCCACCAATATGGGCTTCGATGAAGCGGTGACGCAATTGGTCGATCGCGGCGCGCGGCTCAATGATTCGGATATGACCGGGGAGACGCCGCTGATCACCGCGGTGCATCGCCACGATCTGGTGATCATGCGCGCGCTGCTCAAGGCGGGCGCCGATCCCGACCGGGCCGATAGTTCCGGCCGCTCGGCGCGCGATTATGCCATGCTGGACGGTAAGGACAGCCCGTTCGTCGCC
>CAXTOI010000502.1:0-2916 GCA_964245645.1 uncultured Novosphingobium sp.
GAGCAAGGATCTGCGGAATATCGGCGATATGGGCGACATTGGCGGTGACATCCTCGCCCACCAAACCATCGCCGCGCGTCGCCGCACGCACCAGCCGGCCATGCTCATAACGCAGGCTGCAGGACAATCCGTCGATCTTGTCTTCGGCCGTCATCATCACCGGCGCGTCCTCAGGCAGCGCCAGATAGCGGTGAAGTTTCGCCATGAATTCGGCTACCTCCTCATCGGCAAAGGCATTGTCGAGGCTCATCATCCGCACGTCATGGGCGATTTTGGCGAGGGGGGACGCCGCCACTTCGTGGCCTACCGCGCGCGACGGGCTGTCGGCGCGGATGAGGTGCGGAAAGATCGTCTCCAGCTCGGCGTTGCGGCGCACCAGGGCATCGAACGCGGCGTCGGTTAGCTCGGGCGCATCTTCTGCGTGATACAGCTTACTGGCGCGCGCGATTGTCTTTGCCAGGCGCATCAATTCATTGGCCGCTTCAGCCTCGGAGATTTCGTGGGGTGGATGCGCGCCGCCATCCCCGACCCCCTCATCTTCAGAGCCAGGCGTTTCACGCATTGTTGAGGCTCCATCCTCTTTTTGCCGGCCGCAGATCTCCGATCTCGCCCAGCACCACACCGGTCATGGCCATCACGATCCGTTCCCCATCGACGTGAACGGACCGAATCACCGGATACTCTACCAGTCAAGCCCAACATGCCAGCACGCCGACCCGATGTGTGCATCCCCAGCTCTGAAGAGAGGGCAGGTCTTATTTCTCCAGCGTCTCGGGTAATGCCAGCCACAAGCATGCGGCCAGGGTGAACGCGACTGCAGCCGAGGCCATGGCTGCGCCCATGCCGATGTTTTCGGCGATGCGCGCGGTGATCAGCGGGGCAAAGAAGCTGATGATGCGGCCCCAGTTGAAGATCGATGCGGCCGTGCTTTGCAGGTGGACCGGATAGAGTTCGGCCATCCAGGCGCCCCAGATGACGCTGGAGCATAGCGCTGTGCCGTAGATCAGGCCGATCCCGCGCAGCAGTACGAGGTTCGATGGCGCCAGCAGGAAAGCGGCGATCGCCAGCGCGGCGATGAAGAAGCCGATCGCGTTGAAGCGCCGCCCGAAGCGGTCCCCCGCCCAGCCCCAGACAAAGCCGCCGACGATATTGCCGGTGAACTGCCAGGCGACCAGCTGCCCGGCAACGGCGGTGGAAAAGTGCCGCTCGCCGGTGAGATACGTGGTCAGCCAGCCGCTATAGGCGGCATAGCCGAAAAAATTGAGCCCGGTCATCAGCGCCAGCATCAAGGTTTGGCGGCGCACCGCGGGGGCGAACAGTTCCATCACCGGCAGCCTGGTGCTGCGCTCGGCCGCGATATCCGCGAGCGATCCGGCGGGAATCAGCCAATAGGCGACCAGCGCCAGCATGATCGGCGGGATGCCGCCGGCCCAGAGCAGGGCATGCCAGTTGCCGGGCGCGACGAAGCCCATCGCGAGGCCGAGCGCCACGATCGAAAAGCTGAAACTGGCGTTCAGCGTGCCGGCCAAACGCCCGCGCACGGTCGGGCGGAACAGATTGACATAGATGCCGACGCCGACCGGAAAGCTCGCTCCGGCGAACAGCCCCAGTGCGAAACGTTGCGCGAGCATTTGCGGATAGCTGGTGACCGCTACGCCGGCGAGCAGCATGACGCCATAGCCCATCACCAGGATGGGGAACATCCGGCGCCGGCCGTAGCGGTCTGCCAATTGCCCGATGACCACGGCGCCGGTGAGCGCGCCTGCCCCTTGCGCCGAATAGGCCGAGCCCGCCTGCAGCAGCGACAGATGCAGCGACTGGCGGATGAAGGGCCGCAGCACATCGACCGTGTTCCACGCCCAGCCATAGAGAAATTCGCAGACCAGCAGCAGCGCGAAGATTGCCACCTGGCGGCCGAAGCCGGGGACGACTGCCTTTCCGCCGGAAGCGCGGTCGAAGACGGGCAAGGCTGCGGTGGCTGTCGTCATCGGCTGTTCTCCGGTGGCATTAACGGTTCAGGCGGCTTGCAGCGTGGCCAGCTTGATCTGCACCAGCATCGACAATTCGTCGTAGACCACCCATTCGTCGATGATCTTGCCGTCGCGGATGTGGAAATGGGTGACGCCCATCACTGCGAGATGATGCCCGGTCGGCGCGCCCAGCGTGCCATAGCCGAGATGATGGCCATCCATCAGCCAGCGCAGCGCATATTTGGCGCCGCCCTCCTCGCTGTCGACCGAGCAGATATGCTGCGGCACGAAGCTGCAATCGGGCAGCAGCGCGACCAGCTTGAGCGTCTGCTGCAGCACCGCGGCGATGCCATAGAGTTCGCGCATCAGCGGCCCGTGCCACTGGCAGTTGGGCGCGTAGATCTCGTTGATCTTGCCGAACATGCGCTTGTTGTAGATGTGGTGCAGCCAGCCGAGCAGCTGCGCTTCGCCCTCATTATGCGCGATCGACAGATCGGCTTCGCTTTCGGGGGGATACTGGCCGAGCAGGCGGCGGTTCTCGGTGAGGTCGAGCACCGTCTCTCCGGCCGCAAACTTGGTCTGCGCGATACCCTGAGCAAAGACCTGCGGGTCGAGGCCGACCTGGATCAGCGGGCCCATATTGTCGCGGACGATCCATTCCTTGTAGATGCGATTTTCCAGGATCATGCAATCGGCCACGGTGCGGGTGCAATAGGTGCGCCCGGTGGGCTTGCCCCAGCTGCCGGGCTGGGTGTGGCGGCCCAGGCCATGGGTCATGTGGCTGGTGTAGAAGCCGTTCACATCGTCGCCGTTCCAGATCACCTGCTGCGCCATGCCGCGCCGGTCGGGGAATTCGACGATGCGCTGGATGGTGTCGCGGATATGCGTCTCGCGATCGTACATCGTGCCCAGCGTCGTATAGGCGACGCAATTATGGGTGTAATGG
>CAXTOI010000503.1:0-360 GCA_964245645.1 uncultured Novosphingobium sp.
CGCAGATCCTGGGGATTCATACCATAGCGCGAGGGCAAATATTGGTAGACCAGAATTCTTGACTGGCCGCGCTCCTCGGGCGTCATGCCGCCGTCGCCGGTCGTGGTCGACGTGCCCGCAGCCCCCGCGCCGCGCCCGAGCGCCTCCTTGGCTTGCGCCGAGAGCGAACCGAAGCTCATCCCCGCGATGGTCACCGGGATCTTCAGATGGATCGGTTTCCTGGCGAAGCGCGTGCCGAGCCAGACATCGGTGGCGCATTTCTCGCGATACCCCTCCAGCGGATAGCGCGAGATGGACGCGCCCAGGAACAGGAGATCGTCGAAATGCGGCAGCGCGCGCTTGGTGCCGGCGCCGCGGATA
>CAXTOI010000503.1:370-2901 GCA_964245645.1 uncultured Novosphingobium sp.
GTAGCTTCCGGTCGCGGCGGCACGGCGGATCTCGGCAAGCGTATGCGGATCGAAAGTCGCCGACTTGCGGGGCAGCGTCTGCGGGATATTGGCCACGTCCATGTTATAGTCCTTAGTAGGCCGCAGCGTTGTCGATGTGGAAGTTATAGAGCGTGCGGGCCGAGCCGTAGCGCCTGAATTCCTCCGGTTGAACGTCCGCCAGACCGGCTGCATCGAGCAGGGTGCGCAGTTGCGCCCGGTGCTCGTCGCGCATCTCCTTCTCGATGCAATCGGCACCCAGGCTCTTGACGGTACCGCGCACGAACAGCTGCGCTTCGTAGATGGAATCGCCCAGCGCGTCGCCGGCATCGCCCAGGACGACAAGGTTGCCCGACTGGCCCATGAAGGCGCTCATCGGGCCGATCGAGCCCTTTACGACGATATCGATGCCCTTCATCGAGATGCCGCAGCGCGCCGATGCATCCCCATCCACCACCAGCAGGCCGCCATGCGCAGTGGCGCCGGCCGACTGGCTGGCGTCGCCTTTCACATGCACCGTGCCGGACATCATGTTCTCGGCCACGCCGACGCCGGCATTGCCCTCGATGATCACCGCAGCCTGGGCATTCATGCCCGCGCAGTAATAGCCGGCATGTCCCGCAATCTCCACCGTTATGGGAGCATCGAGGCCGACCGCGAGCGCATGTCGGCCCGCGGGATTCTCCACCCGCCACAGCGTTTCATTGGTAGTGGCGGACAGTGTGTGGAGTTGCGCGTTCAACTCGCGCCTGGTGGTAGCGGCAAGATCGACGACGGGCATCAATTACGCTCCCAGGCATAGACGCGCGCGGGTTCGGGTTCGAATACCCGCGCCGTGGCGATGCCGGGCAGGCCGATCAGCGCACGATATTCGGACCCGAAGGCGACATATCGATCGGTCTCGGCCATGACCGCAGGCTTGCAGGAAATGGGATCGCGCACCACTGCGAAACCGCTCTCGGTACCGACGACGAAGGTGAAGAAACCATCGAGATCGACAAGGCTCGCTTCCAGCGCCTGCGCCAGCGTGGAGCCTTCGCGCAGCTTCCAGCTCAGATAGCCGGCGGCGACCTCGCTGTCATTATCGGTCGCAAATCCGATGCCGCGTGGTTCGAGCATCCGCCGCAGCGAGCGGTGGTTGGAGAGCGACCCGTTATGCACGAGGCACTGGTCGCTGCCGGTCGAGAAGGGATGAGCGCCGTCGGTGGTGACTGCGCTCTCCGTCGCCATCCGGGTGTGGCCGATGCCGTGCGTGCCGCTCATGCCGGCAAGGCCGAAGCGGGCGGCGACCTGGGCCGGCAGACCGACCTCCTTGTAGAGTTCGATGCGCTGCCCGGCCCCGATTACGACGAGATCGGGGCGCTCGGTGGCGAGCCAGCCGCGCACCCGGTCTTCATCGTCCCTGGCGAATGCGAGGACAAGATGGCTGTCGCGCACAACGCCCTCGACACCGAGCGCGGCGGCAATCCCGGCAAGTTCCCGGCCGCGTATGGTGAGCTTGAGATGATCGGCGTCACCAGCGCCGTAGATGGCGAAGCCCGCGCTGTCGGGGCCGCGATCGGTCATCACTTCGAGCATGCCGGCAAGCAGCGATCCGAGCTGCGGCTCGAGCGCCTTGTCTTTCAGGAACAGACCAACAATTCCACACATCCGTCGGGAAACCTTCCTTCGTCGGGTTTCCTGCCTCTTACGTATGACTGTTGGTAAGGTCAATCCAAGGGAACAAGTTTTTCTCCGCAGGAAATCAATTCAGCTCTCGGGTCGCGGGTAGATGATCACCGACAAATAGCTGGTTTCCTCATCGGCCAACGTCTCGGGACCGTGCTGGGCACTGCTGTCGAACAGCAGCGCGTCGCCCGGGGTGAGATGATAGACCTGCGAACCATGCCGGTAATCGACCTGGCCCTCGAGCATGAACAGGAATTCCACGCCCGAATGGCGAAAGCTGGTGTGCGCCTCGGCATTCTCGCGCAAGGTGATGAGATACGGCTCCACGGCCACATCGCCGCGCAGCACATGACCCAGCAGCTGGTAGACATGGCCGACCTTGGTGCCGCGACGATCGATCGTCAGCCCTTGGCCGGCGGGAACATAGGAACAGTCCTGACGCTCCTCGAACGACGCGAACAGCGACGACAGCGGAACCTGCAATACCGCCGAAATCGACTGCAGCGTGGAGAGCGACGGCGAGATGCCGCCATTCTCGATCTTGGACAGCATCCCGTTCGAGATGCCGGCGGCGTTGGCGAGATCGGCGACCGAGAGGTCGTGCTGGCGGCGGACGGTGCGGATCTGGTTACCCAGCGCCTTCTCCAGGCTGCGCTCGGCGACCGCGGGGGCAGCAGAGCCGGTCGCAAGATCGTCGGCCGCGGCAGGATCGGCTGGAGAAGAAATGGCAAAGCCCTCGCTGCATAAAACTTGCCGAGCCTAGGCGGGCCGCAGCGCAAAGTCACCTCTCATACGGATGGCGCGTGGCTTTGACTGGTGAGCTTAGCCGAATGGCAAGGAAAGGC
>CAXTOI010000504.1:0-2889 GCA_964245645.1 uncultured Novosphingobium sp.
GCTCTGGCGGCCGTTTTTGCCGCCGATCCGGATATCCGCGCAACGATCCGGCGGATCGAACCCTGCTGGCTGGAAGCATTTGCCGATCACAGCCATTTCGCCGACTTGGTCCGAGGCGAACCGCTGCGCATCGTCCATCTGGGCAGTGGCAGCCATCGCGGCGGGCTGGAGGCGCTCCTACCGGCCTTGACGAAGTTGCTCGCGCGCCATCCTGCCGTCGAACTGACTTACATCGCCGCGCCGCCCGGCATCGCGGCGCTGGCGCCGCAGCCGCATGTGCAGCGCCAGCCGCCGCAGCCCTGGCCCGCCTATCGCCGCTGGCTCCCGCGCCAGCGCTACCATCTCGCGCTATATCCGCTGCTGCCCACCGCCTTCGACCGCGCGCGTTCCGCCAACAAGCTGCTGGAACATACCATCGTCGGCGCGGCTGGCTTGTACCCGGAAGATTGGCAGCCAGCCCGCAGCCTCGCGCTCGACGATCGAGGCTGTCCGTCGGCGTCCCCCGCGGCACTGCTGGCGCCCGCCGATCCAGCCGACTGGTACGGCGCGCTCGAAGCGGCGACCGCGCAACGCGCCGGGCTCGCCGCCATCGCCGCAGCCGCCAGCCACCGCCTGGCGGCGCAAAACTACGCCGCCGTGCAGCAAAAGTTGTGGAGCGACATCCTGGACACCAGGCTTTCATGACCGTTGATCGGCACGCCGCCCGCCATGGACCCTTTGTGCAGGCCCCGGCGTTCCCGCAACCATGAGCTTCCACCGGGCATTCTGGCGAGTGTTGTTCTGGCGCCCGATCAAGGCGCTGGAGGCGCTGTTCTGGCACGCCACCGGGCGAAGGCAGCGTGCCCGCAACCGCCTGCGCATGATCGGGGCGCAATCGCCGTTCGCCTACCAGTTGTGGATAGACAAGGTCGAGCATGGCGAGAATGCGGCAGCGGCTGTCGCCAACCCGGAGCGACGCCCGCTGCTGTCAGTCATCTTCTACGACGATCCCGCCGAGCCGCATGACCGCCGCACCCGAACGCTGGCCGCCTTGCGCGTGCAGCATTACTCCAACTGGGAATTGGTGCTGGTCCGCGCCTATGACTCGCCTCCGCCGCCCGGCCTTGCCCGGCTGACGCTGGCGCCCGGGTTCGCCGCCAACGGCGCAGAGGCGCTGAACCTGGGCGTCACCACGGCGTCCGGCGAATTCGTCATGCCGTTGCCTGGCGGCGCGATACTGCCGCCTGGCGCATTGTGTCGCTATGCGCAAGCGCTGCAAGGCGAACAATCCGCAAGGGTTGCCATCCTGTATGGCGACCATGATGCAATTACCCTGCGCAACCATCGCTTCCAGCCGTGGTTCAAGCCGCGCTGGAATCCCGAGATGTTCCTCGCGCAGGACTATATATCACCCGCCTGCATGATACGGACCACCGCAGCCCGCGCGGCGCTGCCGATTCCCGCAGCATTGACAGATGCCGCCAGCTACGCCCTCCTGCTCGCGGTTGCGCGACCCGAACAATTAGCTGGCGAAGCGGGCATCATCCACATCTCCCATATCCTGGCCCACTTGCCCGAACCGGCCCATCCGGACAATCATCCGGCCCGCGCGGCCGCAGTCGCGCACCACCTCGCGCCGGTTGCCGCCACCATGGTAACCCCCGGCCCGTTCGGCAGCGTCCGCGTGGACTGGCCGCTACCCGTTCCGCCGCCCTTGGTCAGCATCATCATCCCCACCCGCGATCAGGTTCGCCTGCTGCGAACATGTGTGCTCGGCGTGCTCGAGCAGACCAGCTATCCGAATTTCGAGATCGTCATCGTCGACAATGGCAGCCGCGCGCCGGAAACCCTGGCGTTCCTGAAGCGGATTGCCACCAATCCCAAGGTGCGGGTGCTGGACTACAACCAGCCGTTCAACTTCTCCGCCATCAACAATTTCGCCGTGCGCGAGGCCAGGGGCAGCTATCTATGCCTGCTCAACAACGACATCGAAATCATCGACGAACACTGGCTGACCGCGCTCATGCGCCAGGCGACCCGCGCTGAGGTCGGCGCCGCCGGCGCCAAGCTGCTGTACGAAGACCGCACCATACAGCACGCCGGGGTAGTGATCGGCCTGGGCGACGCTGCCGGCCATGCCCATCGTTACCAGCGCGACGACCAACCCGGCTATTTCGCCCGCGCCCACGTCGCCCATGTCGCCAGCGCGGTCACGGCAGCGTGCTGCGTCGTGGCCAAGGCAAAATACGCAGCCGTTGGCGGCCTCGACGAAGCCAGATTCGCGGTCGCGTTCAACGATGTCGATTTCTGCCTGAAGCTCGAACAGGCCGGCTGGCACAACATCTACGTCCCGCAAGCGGTGGCGATCCACCACGAATCGAAGTCACGCGGCCGCGATTTCCTGCCCGCGAATATCGAGCGGTACAAAAGCGAACTCGCCGCACTTCAGGACCGCTGGGCCACCCCCGGCTACAACGACCCGCTCCACCATCCCCACCTCGACGCCGCCAGCGAGACTTACCGCATGGATATCCCGTTTTGAATTCCAGGGCCTGCTACAACAGATTATAGACCTCGATGGCCTGATCGACATCGTCGTACAGCGTCCCCGCCCCGCGATCGAGCACCAGCGCCTGACCGCACAATTGCCGCACCGTCTCGACGCTGTGCGACGCCAGGATGATCGCCCGGTCGGCCCGTCGTTCGAACAGTTCATGCTGGCATTTGCGCGCGAAATTCTGGTCGGCGACCGCAATGACTTCGTCGATCAGATAGGAATCGAATTCAATAGCCAGCGACAACGCAAACGCCAGCCGCGCCCGCATGCCCGAGGAATAGGTGCGCATCGGCATCCGCAGATGGCTGCCCAACTCGGTAAAATCCTCGATAAATCCCCGCACATCGCTGAAC
>CAXTOI010000505.1:0-2881 GCA_964245645.1 uncultured Novosphingobium sp.
ACGACGTTCCGGCCGCCCTACACCCCGCAAAGCTTCGGCGCGCTGGTCGGGCACCACAAGGGCGCCTTGTTCCAGCCGCTGCGCCAGACCCCGATCGACCGCTGGGCAGCCGATAACGGCGCGGTTTTCGAAAATGTCGCACAATGGCGCCGCGCGCGCTATTTTCCGCGCGGAGCCGAGGATATGGCTGCCGCCGTCGCCCGCGAATGCCTCGCCACGCGTGCCGGGGTCGGCATTTTCGACGCCTCTACGCTGGGCAAGATCGAGGTCGTTGGCCCCGACGCCGCTGAATTCCTCAACCGCATGTACACCAACCCCTGGAAGCAGCTCGAACCCGGTCGCTGCCGCTACGGGCTGTTGCTGGGCGAGGATGGCTTCATCCGCGACGACGGCGTCTCCGCCCGCCTCGCGCCCGATCGCTTCCATCTCACCACCACCACCGGCGGCGCCGCGCGTGTGCTGGCGATGATGGAGGATTACCTCCAGACCGAATGGCCCGATCTCGATGTCTGGCTGACCAGCGTCACCGAACAATGGGCGGTCATTGCGCTGCAAGGCCCGCGCGCGCGCGACGTGATCGCGCCGCTGGTCGGCGGCATCGATCTCTCAGCCACGGCCTTCCCCCACATGGCGCTGCGCGAAGGCACCATCTGCGGCGTGCCCACGCGGCTGTTCCGGGTCAGCTTCACCGGCGAAGCGGGCTTCGAAGTCAACGTCCCTGCAGAACATGGCCTCGCGGTGTGGGAGGCGATCCATGCCGCCGGCCAGGCCCACGGCATCACGCCTTACGGCACCGAAACGATGCACGTCCTGCGCGCCGAAAAGGGCTTCATCATCGTTGGCCAGGACACCGACGGCACGCTCACCCCGGACGATGCCGGCCTGGGCTGGGCGGTCGGCAGGAAGAAGCCCGATTTCGTCGGCAAGCGCTCGCTCACGCGCCCTGACATGGTCGCGCCAGGGCGCAAACAACTCGTCGGACTGCTGCCCTGCGACCCGACGCTGGTGCTGGCGGAAGGCGCTCAGATCGTCGCCGATCCGGCCCAACCCATCCCCATGACCATGATCGGCCACGTGACTTCGTCGTACCACAGCGCGACGCTGGGCCGCTCGATCGCACTGGCGGTGGTCGCCGACGGCCGCGCACGCCTGGGCGAAACGCTGCATGTGCCGATGCCCGGCGCCACGCCCCGCGTGGTGGTCACCGGCACGGTATTTTTCGATGCCGAGGGGAGCCGGGTCAATGGCTGAAATGCTCGCCGCCACCCTGGCGCTGCCTGATGCCCCGATCATCCGCCCCGGCGTCACGCTAACTCTCGCACCGCCCGCCCAACGCCTGAGCCTGCGCGCCCGCGACCTCGAAGCGCTCATCCGCGCCGCCGGGCTGAAGCTCCCCTCGCGCATCGGCGACTTCGCCGATGGCGTAGCAATGCTAGGCCCGGATGAGTGGTACGCAATCCTAAATCCTCCCCCTCTGGGGGAGGTGGCAGCCCGCAGGGCTGACGGAGAGGGCTCGACAGGCACACCCAAAACCATGCCTGCTGCCTACTCTGTCCCGCTCCACGAGCCACCCCCCCCAACGGAGCACCACTCAGGAGCAGTCAGCATCGTCGATGTATCCACCCGCTCGATCGGCATCACCATGACCGGCCCCCATGCCGCCGAAATACTCACCGCCGGCTGCCCGCTCGATCTCGCGCGCATGGCGCCGGGCCGGGCCACGCGCACCCTGTTCGAAACCGTCGAAATCATCCTCATCCGCCAGTCCGAAGATCGCTTCTACATCGATGTCTGGCGCAGCTTTGCCCCATGGCTGTTCGCCGCGCTCACCGCCGCATCCCCCGCCTGACCGATCTGCCTACCCAGGATGTCCCGTGCCAGTTCCGCCGTCAGCCGCGGCAGATCACCGAGCTCGCCGCTCCGTGCCACCACCTGGATCAGCCTCGCAAATCCCGCGCGCGGCAGCGGCTCGACCCTGATCTGCGGCCGGATTTCGGGCATCGCCGCCAGGCACAACAGCGAGGTAATCGACCAGCCGATGCCCATCGCCACCGTGGTGAGCTGCTGGCGGATGATATCCACCTCGATCACATTAGGCACGCGCAGCTTCAGCCGGGTAAGCTGGCTTTCGATGCGCTGGCCCATGCCGGTATCGAGCGAATAGCGCACGAACGGCAATTGCATGTTGGCTTCCGCAGGGTCCGCCGACCCCTGGTAGTCCGCGGGAAACACCAGCACGAACGGATCGTCCACCACCGCATGATGCTCGATGCCGTCGAGCTTCTCCAGGCGGTTGCTGCCGGTGATCAGCATATCGCAGCGCCGCGCCACGAAATCCGCCTGCTGGTTCAGCGAAATCCCGGCGCGGATGCGCCATCGCCCCGCCCGAGTGCCGTATTGGTGCAGCAGCGGCGCGGTCAGCAGCGAGGCCAGGCTCTCGGCCATGCCCACGGCGATATTGTCGATCGGCTGCTGCGCGCTCTCGCGCACCTCGTCATAGACCGTGCGTGCATTTGCCAGCAGGTGCGAGGCCCGTTTATGCAATGCGCGGCCCGCCGGGGTCAGCCCCAGCGGCCGCAGCGCCCGATCGAACAGCTGGGTGCCGATGCCGTCCTCCAGCCGGTTGATGGTCTGCGATACTGCCGACTGGGTGATCCGCAACTGCGCGGCACACGCCGTCATGCCGCCGAGATCGACGGTGAGCACGAATATCTCCAGCGTATGCAGATCGAATTCCGGAGGCAGGCGCATCGCCGCGGCTTAGCGCAAAAGGCTCAACCATGGTATTAGAAAAACTTATGCTAGAGCCTTATGCGCTTCTATCGAATCGCATAAGGCTCTAGGGTGCGGACTCACTACAGCCACCAGATGACAGCGGCGG
>CAXTOI010000506.1:0-2873 GCA_964245645.1 uncultured Novosphingobium sp.
GTGCAGAGGCGTGTTCAAAGAAGAAAGATAAGGGCACCTTGACCCTCTCGCAGACGAGCGGAAAAAACTCAGCATTTGAACACCACATCAGCCATACCGCCCGGTCACATAATCCCGCATCGCCTCGGTCTCCGGCTTCACGAAGGCCTCGGACGAAGGCCGAAATTCGATCAACCGGCCCATCAGCATGAACCCGGTATTGTCTGAAATGCGCGCGGCCTGCTGCAGGTTGTGCGTTACGATCACGATCGTCAGCGTGTCCTTCAACTCGACCAGCGCCGTCTCCAGCTTGGCGGTCGACAACGGATCGAGCGCCGAGGCGGGTTCGTCCAGCAGCAGAATTTCCGGCTCGACAGCGATGCCGCGCGCCACGCATAGACGTTGCTGCTGGCCGCCGGACAGGCCCAGGCCAGATTGGTGGAGCTTGTCCTTGGCTTCGTCCCACAGCGCGGCGCGGGTGAGCGAGCGTTCGACGATCTCGTCCATCTCTGGCTTGCCGACGTTGCGCTGGAGGCGGACGCCAAAGGCGATGTTGTCGTAGATCGACATCGGGAACGGGGTGGGCCGCTGGAACACCATGCCGATCCGGGCGCGCAGACGTGAGAGGTCGCCGGCGACGCGCGGGCGGCTGCTGGCGGCGGACTCATCGACCGGATCGCGCGGGTTCAGGATGTTTTCGCCGTTGAAGATGATCTGCCCCTCGGCGCGCTGGCCGGGGTAGAGGTCGTAGATCCGGTTCAGCGTGCGCAGCAGCGTCGATTTGCCGCAACCCGAAGGCCCGATCAGTGCGGTGACCTTGTTGCGCGCCACCGGCAGGTCGACGCCATGCAGTGCGCGGGTCTTGCCGTAATAGAAATTGAGCCCGCGCACATCGAGGACGCGCTGGTCCATGGCGGGCGCGACCATG
This sequence comes from uncultured Novosphingobium sp., assembly GCA_964245645.1. Classification (GTDB taxonomy): domain Bacteria; phylum Pseudomonadota; class Alphaproteobacteria; order Sphingomonadales; family Sphingomonadaceae; genus Novosphingobium. The sequence goes on from CAXTOI010000506.1 coordinate 908, forward strand.
ACGGTGGGCTGGTCCTCGGTCGAGATATCGAACTTCACTTGGGGGCACTCCCGCGCGCCAGGGCGCGACCGATGATGTTGGCCGTCAGCACGGCGATGGCGATGATCAGCGCGCCGACCCAGGCCAGCCGCCGCCAGTCGTCATAGGCGCTGAGCGCGAACTGGAAGATGGTGGTGGGCAGCGCCGACATCGGTTGCGTCAATTTGAAGCTGAGGAACGGGTTGCCGAGCGACGTGAACAGCAGCGGCGCGGTTTCGCCGCTGATCCGCGCAAAGCCCAGCAAGCCGCCGGTGGTCAGCCCGGTCGCCGAGGCGCGCCAGATGATCGAGCGGATGACCAGGCCCCGGTCGGCGCCCAGCGCCATGCCGGCTTCGCGCAAGGCATTGCTTTGCAACCGCAGGATATCCTCGGTGGTGCGGGTAACCACCGGCGTGGCCAGGAACGCCAGGGCCACCGCGCCGGCCAGTGCCGAGAAGCCGTGGAACGGCCGCACCAGCAGTTCGTAGACGAACAGGCCGATCAGGATCGACGGCGCCGAGAGCAGCACGTCGTTGAGGAAGCGCACCGTGCCGGCCAGCTTGTTGCCGTCGCCATATTCGGCGAGCCAGGTGCCGGCCAGGATACCGAGGACGACCGCGATGGCCATCGCCGCCAGGCACATGATTAGCGAGCCGACCAGCGCATTGCGCAACCCGCCGACGTCGCCCGGGGGCGGCTGATCGAGCGTGAAGACGTGCCAATCGAAGCCGCCCAGCCCGTTCATCACCAGCGAAGCGAGGATCAGGATCAGCGCGCCGACGGCGATCCCGGTCGCCAGGCTGGTCAGCCCGACGAACACGCCGTTCACCAGCTTGCGGCGCAGATGGCGGCTCATGCGACGACCTCGCCGCGGCCCAGCAGCAGCCGCGCGGCGGCGAGCGTGGCAAAGGTGATCATGAACAGCACCAGCCCCAGCGCGATCAACGCGGAGATATGCATGTCGCCGGTGGCCTCGGTAAATTCGTTGGCGATGGTCGAGGCGAGCGTCGAGCCCGAATCGAACAGGCTCTTGGGAAACGCATGGCTGTTGCCGATGATGAAGGTGACCGCCATGGTTTCGCCCAGCGCGCGGCCCAGCCCCAGCATCACTGCGCCGACCGCGCTGCGCCGGATATACGGCAGCATGATCGCGCGGACCACTTCGAACGGGGTTGCGCCCATGCCATAGGCGGCTTCGCGCACATGCGGCGGGACCGACAGCAGCAGCTCGCGGAACACCGTGGCAATGTAGGGCAACACCATGATCGCCAGGATCAGCGAAGCAGTGAAGATATTGGCGCCGTTGGGCACGCCGGCAAAGATGCGGTCGAGCAGCGAGCCGGGGGTGACCGACATCATCAGCGGCGTCTGGATATGCAACGCGAACCACGGCGCGAGCACGAACAGGCCCCACATGCCATAGACGATCGAGGGTATGCCGGCGAGCAGCTCGACCGCCAGGCCGATGTAATAGGCCAGGCCCTTGGGGCAGAATTCGACGAGGAAAACGGCGACCCCGATCGCCAGCGGCATCGCGATCAGCATGGCGATAAAGGCGGTGATCAGCGTGCCGGCGATCGGGCCGGCGGCGCCGTAATTATCGGCGACCGGGTCCCAGGTGCTCGAGGTGAAGAACGCCAGGCCGAAATGCGACAGCGCCGGCCAGCCGCCGACCACCAGCGCGATCAGCAATCCCGCCAATGTCGCCATCAGCACCATGGCGGCTGAAAAGCACAGCGCGTGGAACAGCCCGTCGCCGCTGCGCGAGACCTGCTGGCTGTTCTTGGAAACTGTATTCCGCAATTCGCTTCGTCCGTTTCTTACACCAATCTGCGTAAACAGGGCGCCCAAATCCTTGCCCTGCAGGGGATGTCGGGTGGGGGTGTATTATCGCCGGTGCGGACGCGCGGGTTTGGGCGCGGCCCCCCCACCCCACCCCCCCCCGGCG
>CAXTOI010000507.1:0-2868 GCA_964245645.1 uncultured Novosphingobium sp.
ACCCCTGCCCGCACGGGGAGGGAGCCATGGGTCGCAATCCATGACAATGGGTTAAGCCCCTGCTGTATGCGGGTAGCGGACACGAACCGATGACTGCGCCGGCAGAGCCCACCCCCACGCGGAGTAGCGCAATCATCCCCTGGCGTACTGCGGCGGCCCGTATGGCCTCTCATGTTCATGCAACCAAGGCCGAGTGCGGAAACTTCGAAGCCGTGATTGAGTTCAGCCGCGCTCAACGCGGCAAAGTCAGCCCATTCACCCACTCCAGCACCGTCTTTTCGAAGCTGTCCACATGCACCCCCTGGGATTCCAGGGTCGCGGTCTGCTGGGTCAACTGCCGTTGCAACTCCGTATAGCGCTCGGTCAACTCGTCCAGCGTCGCCGCATGGTCCACATGCAGCGCCGAATGCAGCGCAAGCCGCTCGCGTGCGCCTTGGATACGATGTTCGAGGGTGTTCATGCGCTCATGCAGCGCATCCAGTTCGGCCATGACGGACTCCAGAAGCGATGCGAGCGGCAGGGTCAGGATGTGTTGGAATGCGACTTAATGCCGGGCTGCAAATGGCAATCCCAACACATCCTGGCAGGGCGCAACAATATCAATCGACCGGCATATTGTCGAGCAGCCGTGTCCTGCCCAGGCGTGCAGCCACGAGCAACCGTGCCGGCGCTGCGCTCGGGCGATCGAGCGGAGCCAGCGTGTCGGCGTCGCGCAGCTCGGCATAATCGACGGCCGAGAAATTTCCCGACAACAAGGTCTCGCGCAATTCAGCCAGCGCCGCCGACACCGCCATGCCACCGCCGATATGCGCAACCGCCTGACGCATCGCCCATGGCAAGCGCCCCGCCAGCGCCCGCTCGACTTCGCTCAGATAGGCATTGCGAGACGACAGCGCCAATCCATCAGGATCCCGCCGCGTCGCCACGCCCAGGATCGCATGGGCGTGCGGCAGCGTCAGGTCGAGATCGCACGCCATCCGCCGAATCACCGCCAACTGCTGCCAGTCCTTCTCGCCGAACAGCGCCAGATCGGGCTGCACCTGGTTGAACAGCTTGCAGACCACGGTCGCCACGCCGGTAAAATGCCCCGGCCGCGCATCGCCCTCCAGCCCTTCGCTGACCCCGCTGACTGCAACCTGGGTCGCGAAGCCCGCGGGATACATCACCTCGGGCGGAGGCGCCCACAGCAGCGCGACACCCTCACGTTCGAGCAGCTCGGCATCGCGCGCCAATGGCCGCGGGTAAGCAGCAAGATCGTCGGCCTCGTTGAATTGCAAAGGGTTGACGAAGATCGACACCACCACATGCGCCGCGCGCGACTTCGCCTCGCGCACCAGCGAAAGATGGCCCTCGTGCAAGGCCCCCATCGTCGGCACCAGCGCCACCGGCCCGTCGCGGCGCAAGGCAGCGACCGCACGGCGCAGTGGATCAAGTTGATTGATGATTTGCACGCGGCTTGCCCCTTCGATAAAGCTAAACGGAGTTCTGGCGGGCTTTCGCCGCCATGCGCGTATCATGCCCGACGTGACGCCTGACAAGAGTATCCTGAGCGATGTCTTCCACCCTGCACCGTATCGTCTTCGCCAATGAAAAAGGCGGCACCGGCAAGTCGACGACCGCGGTCCACGTCGCCATCGCCCTGGCGTATCAGGGCGCCCGCGTGGCGGCGATCGACCTCGATCCCCGCCAGCGCACGCTCCATCGCTATCTCGAGAACCGCGCCGAAACGATCAAGCGCCGCGCCACCGATCTGCCCCAGGCCGATTTTGCGGTGTTCACCCGCAGCACGGTGGCCGAGCTGGACGAGTTGTGCGAGCAGATGAGCGAGAGCCATGATTTCCTGATCTTCGACACCCCCGGCCGCGACGATGAATTCGCCCGCCATGTCGCGACCAGCGCCGACACGCTCGTCACCCCGCTTAATGACAGCTTCGTCGATTTCGACCTGATCGGCCAGGTCGATGCCGAAACCTTCAAGGTCCGCCGACTGTCGTTCTATGCCGAGCTGATCTGGGAAGCGCGCAAGAAACGCGCGATGACCACGATCCAGTCGGGTCGGCGCGAGATGGACTGGGTAGTCGTGCGCAATCGCACCCAGCATGTCGAGGCGCGCAACATGCGCCGCATCGACACCGCGCTCACCGAACTGTCGCGCCGGGTCGGCTTTCGCGTCGCCAATGGCTTGTCGGAGCGGGTGATCTATCGCGAGCTGTTTCCCTCGGGACTCACCCTGCTCGATAAGGGCCATCTCGGCGAACTCGGCACCAGCCACCTCGTTGCGCGCCAGGAAATGCGCTCGCTGATCGCCGGTCTCAATCTGCCGATGCCGGGCCATGCCACGCCGGTGGTTGTCGCCGCCGAGCCGCTGGCGGCCAGCAACGCCTGATCCGCCATGGGCAAGCTGATCACCCTGCTGTTCCTCGCGTCGCTGGCCTGCAAGCTGCTGTTCGGGCGCTGGCCGTGGGAAATGCTGGGCTTGTCGTCGGCTAACCCAGCGCAGTCGGCCGCCGGCACCGCCAAGGCGCGCACCCTGCTGGGGGTGACCCCGCAAGCCACACGCGCCGACATCATCGAGGCGCACAAGCGCCTGCTGGTCCAGGTCCATCCCGATCGCGGCGGCAGCGAAGCGCTGGTCTTCGAAGCCAACGACGCGCGCGATCTCCTGCTGGCGCGGGTGCCAACGACCAGGTCGTGATCGAAGGACAAGGGCGGTAGATATAAACTTGGGGCCATCGCCCCAAACCCCGTTTTGGTATCGTAAAGCTCTGATGGAAATGCGGTATAATACTAGGGAACCTCTGATCAAGTCGGAGCTTCACCAAGATAATACCCCCGTCACACTCCCGTCGGCCCGGGCTGGACCCGGGC
>CAXTOI010000508.1:0-2867 GCA_964245645.1 uncultured Novosphingobium sp.
ATCCCGATGTGCTTCACCGCATCGGCCCGCGCCAGATCGCCGAGCTGTCGCATATGCAAAGCCGCCTGCTGGCGCGCTCGGCGGAATGGCTGACCCCGGGCGGCAAGCTCGTCTATGCGGCCTGTTCGCTGGAGCCGGCCGAGGGCGAGGAACAAGCGGCTCGGGTCACGCTGCCGATCGACCCGATCGACGCGGGAGAACTCCCGACCGGCCTGGCGCCTACGCAAGAAGGCTGGGTGCGCACCGATCCCGGAATGCTGGCCTGGGGCGGCGGGCTGGACGGCTTCTTCATCGCGCGCTGGCGGCTAGAAGCATAGCAGCCGTCGCCCTCGCTACTCCGCTAGCCGCTAGCGAGCGACATCTGCTTGAGCGGGCCGGCGACGCATGCGATAGCCGATCGCACCAAAGCCAACCGCCATCATCGCCCAGGTCAGCGGCTCCGGAACAGCGGAGCCCGCGCCCGTCGAACGAAAGGTCGCGGTGTCTCCCGCAGCCTGCAGGCTTGGGTCGAGGTAGAACGTCAAGTCGATGGGTGCGCCACTGTCTGGCTGCGGATTCTGGATGAAATACCCCGACGCCATCTCCTGCAGTGCGAACGCCAGATCATTGCCGTCCGGCCCCCCGTCAGCCGGCCCGAAGACCTCGAACGGGTTGCCGTCGCTATCGACCACAATCCCGTAATTGCCGTGTTCGTTGGGATCGGTCGCAATGCCCGAAACAAAGTAGGTCGCATCGGGGTCCGCGGCGATCTCGCTGGGGGTAGCCGTCACCGAAGCCAGAATAGTCCCCAAAGCGTTCTGGACGATGATCTGATCATATATCACCGCGGCGTGAGCGGTAAGCGGTCCAGCGGAGGCCAATGCGAGCGTCAACGCAGCCTGGGCTATCAACCAAAAAAATTTCATCAGGCGCCTTCCGAGATCAAGACAACAAAATTCGACAGTGCTGTCTAGATTCAGAATTACGTATTAACCACTAGTTTTTTTCGATTTTGGTCGGGGTGGCTGGGAGGCACGCTTCTGTGTTGAATCGCCACGGCTCCAGCGTTGCGCGTCCAACAAAACGGGTGTCCTCGCGCAATCGATAACTGGGGCAACCTCTAGGCCTTGACCTTTGCCGCAAAACTTTTGCGCAATTTCATGAGCTTGGGCGGGATCACCGCTTGGCAGTAGGGATTGCGCTGACCTTCGCCCTCCCAATATTCCTGGTGATAGTCCTCGGCGGGATACCACGTCGCCGGGCCTTCGATCGTGGTCACGATCGGCCCCCGGCTTTCTGCCTGTGCGCGGGCAATGGCAGCTTCGGCCTCGCCCTGCTGTGCTTCGTCCAGCGGGAATATCGCCGAGCGATACTGTGTGCCGACATCGTTACCCTGGCGATTGAGCTGTGTCGGATCATGCGTGGCCATGAAAATGTCTAGCAGATCGCCGTAATGCAGCTGCGCCGGATCGTAAGTGACGCGGATCGCTTCGGCATGCCCCGTCCGGCCCGAGCACACTGCCTTATAGGTCGGGCTGACATCGCTGCCGCCGATATAACCACTTTCGACCTCGCTGACGCCGATCACGTCGCGAAACACCGCTTCGGTGCACCAGAAGCACCCGCCTGCCACAATTGCCTTTGCCATTCCGGGCTCCTTCTGCCGTTGACGCCAAGATAGGTGCGGGGGCGTTAACGGCAATGGCGGGGGAGGACTTGGGGCAGGCTTGGGGTGGACTTGGACAGGACGCGACCATAGATGAGCACCATGTCCAGCAACTCCGCCCGCACCCTCGTCGTTGCCGCATTGCAATTGCCGCTCGGCGCCGCGGATGAGGCAGACAATATCGCCGCCGTCGCCGTGCTGGTCGAACAGGCCGCGGCACAAGGCGCACAAGTCATCCTGCCGCCCGAGCTGTTCTCCGGCCCCTATTTCTGCACGGTGGAAGACGAAGCGCTGTTCGCGCTGGCGCGTCCCACCGGCCGGCATCCCGCGGTGATCGCCATGCGGGCGCTGGCGGCCAAGCTGAAAGTCGCCATTCCCACCAGCTTTTTCGAGCGCGATGGTCACCACTACTACAACACGCTGGCGATGATCGGCCCCGATGGCGAGATCATGGGCATCTATCGCAAGAGCCACATCCCCGACGGGCCCGGCTATGAGGAAAAATATTATTTTCGCCCCGGCAACACCGGCTTCAAGGTGTGGGAAATGTTCGGCGCGCGCATCGGCATCGGCGTGTGCTGGGACCAGTGGTATCCCGAATGCGCCCGCGCAATGGCATTGATGGGCGCCGAAGCATTGTTTTATCCTACCGCGATCGGCTCGGAACCCTATGACGCCGGGCTCGACACCAGCCGCATGTGGCGCCGCGCGATGCAGGGCCACGCGGTGTCGAACTGCATGCCGGTCATCGCCGCCAACCGCATCGGCACCGAAACAGCGCCCGGCGGTGCGGCCCAAAGCTTCTATGGCCACAGCTTCATCACCGACGAATGGGGCGATTTCGCCGCCGAATATGCCGCGTCCGAAACCGGCGCGCTGATTGCCACGCTCGACTTGTCGCGCGCCACCACGCACCGCGCCGGCATGGGCTTTTTTCGCGACCGTCGCCCGCAGCTGTATGGCCGCCTGAGTACCGACGAATGACCCGTGGCGACGCGTGAGCCGACCTGGCGCTACCTGATCGCGCTGGGCTCCAACGTCCGCCATTACCGCCACGGCGATCCCAGAGCCGTTCTGAAGGCTGCCTTGGCCGAACTGGACGGCCCGAACACGCGGGTAACGGCCAGAGCGCCGATCCATACCAGCGCGCCCCTGGGCCCCTCCAACCGCCGCTATGCTAATAGCGCCGCCCTGATCGATACCCCATTGCCGCCCCCGATCT
>CAXTOI010000509.1:0-2866 GCA_964245645.1 uncultured Novosphingobium sp.
GGTCGTGTGCTTGCTCCAAGGCACCGATCGCCGCATAGCGGCTATGAAAGCCTGCGGCGGTTCGAGGTGGCGCTTCGCCTGATCGGCCCGCAATTCAGACATGATTGGGGGCTAGGATCATCGGCCCACGTCTTCTCTATCTGTGCCCCCGCAAACGCGGCTCAACCCGCCTTCGTCGTGCGCCAGCCCTCCTGATAATTCTCGCGCGCGACCCGCGAATACGGCACCGAACTGACGATTGCGCGCACGGCGATCTGCTTGTGTGGTTCGACCGTGGTCTTTTTCGTGCCGCCGTCGGGCTCACCCCATATCACCGTCACCTCGGTGCCCACCGGGATCGACGGATCGATCGTGGCCAGGCTCAGCGCCTGTTTCTCGTTGTAGCTGTAGCCGGTGAACATCGACACGCCGACCGTGTTGCCGGCGGCATCCTGCACGGCGTCGTAATTGGACGAGGCGTAATTGGCGAGCGGCGTATCGAAGAACTTGTACTTGTCACCATCGGGATCGAACAGCGAGGCCATGATCGTGGCCATGTCCTGCGGGTTCCAGGCCAGTGTCACCTTCTTGCGCTGCGCCGCCGGGTCGATCGCTTCCAGCGCCTCGCGGCCATGGAAATCATGGTCGAACTTGACGAACGGGCCGTAGCCCAGTTCCCACGGGTTGAGGTAGTAATCCTCTATGTTCCGGGAAACGAAGCTACCACCGATCGACCCGGTTGCCTCGTAGCTGTCGCCGCCCAGCCATTCGCGATAGGCCCGTAGCTTGTCGCCGGTATAGATCGCGGGAAGCGGCGACGGGATCCAGCCCGACTCCAGCGTGTTGGACGGATAGGCGCGGCTGCCGCAGGGCACGATGCCGAATTCCTTGCCCGCCTCTAGGATGGCGACGCGAATGTCTTCCTGTTCGGCATAAGGCCCCCAGATTTCAAGGCCCGGCGCGCCCGACATGCCGTGGCGCAGCGTGCGCACCTGGCGGCCGGCGATGGTCATTTCGGCCATGTTGAAGAATTTGAGCTGCTCGACCGGACCGCCGTTCAGCTTTTCGATGACTGCCCAGGCGTTCGGCCCCTGGATCTGGAAACGCCAGTTGGTTCGGGTGACCGGCTTGCCCATCGGGCGCGAGGGACTGCGGTCATCCTTGACGATCTCCACATCGTAGCCGCCGGTTTTCCCCTGAAACATCAGCCAGTTCGCGGCCGGCGCGCGGCCGACGTAGACGAATTCCTGCTCGGCCAGCCAAAAGATGATGCCATCGCCGATGACATGGCCGTAAGGCGTGGTCGGCACATATTGCTTGGCCTTGTTGACGGTCCAGCCTTTCGGGCTGTTGATCATCGTGTCGGTCAGCAGTTTCAGCGCGTCCTTGCCCCGGATGAACAGGTCGACCATGTGGTGCGACTGGTCGAACAGCACGGCGGTGTGCTGCCATGCCCATTGTTCGCTGCGCCAATTGTGGAATTCCGGCGCGACGACCGGATAGACGTAAGCCCCCAGTTGCGAATTGCGCAGCATGTCGACGGGATTGCCCGCCGCATTCAGGACGGATTCAAGATTGTTCGCCATGTCGTTCTCTCCTCAACGGTCGCCATCGGTGCCCGACGTGCGACGAAACCGGTGGCGACATCATAAGATAAATTGTATGCTAAGCAAACGAATTTGGCGCTGTCCGGATGACGTCGGCAAAGGAATACCGCCAGAATAAGATCGCGGCGATCGGCCTGCGGCAGACCCCTGGTTTACGATCCGGATCGGACAGGGCTGCGCTGAACTGAAGCTACCGGACATGGCCCGACCAAGTACGCAGGCCCGGTTCGGTATGGTCCGGCATGGCCAGCGCCTTCTGCATCCCCGTCCGCGCGGTCACGCGGTCGCGCCAGTCGACCAGGCGGGGAAAGCGGCGCGCAACGTCCAGATCGGGAAACATCCGCTCTACCATCATGCCGCAATGCGCGTAGAAATTGATATCGGCCAGCGTGTAGATATCGCCGGCCAGCCACGCCGTCGTCGCCAGCTGCGTCTCGACCTTGGCCAGCGCGTAGTCGATCTTGGCCGTGGCCTGCGCCAGCTGCTCGTCCGAAAACCCGGAGCGGGCGGCCAGCCATTTGGCGCGCTGGTCGGGTAGCGGAATGCGGGCCATCAGTGCATCGAAATCGCCGCTGGCGATGCCGCGGGCAATCACCCCGACCATGCGGTGCCAGCCATGCATCGACACGTGATTCATGACATGTTCGTCGATGAACTTGTTCCAGTACCGCATCCGGGCGTTGCCTTGGGGCGTGTTCGGCCGCAGCGCCGGCGCATCGGGAAAGGCATCTTCCAGATATTCGTTGATCACGGTAGTGTGCGTCACGATGACGCCGTCGTGGTCGAGCACGGGGACCTGCCCTTCGGGATTGATCGCCACGAACCAGTCGGCATGCTGCTCGAACTTGTGCAGGTTCACATAGACGCTGTCGAACGGCAGGTCTTTCTCGAGCAGCGGCGCCATGGATTTCAGCGAATTGGCCAGCGGCTCGGCGTGGTAATAAATGATCGTCATGCGCGGCGCCTTCAGACAGAGAGCGTATTGAGCAGGCCGCCGTCGACCGCCCAGCTTTGCGCGGTGACGTGGCGCGCCGCATCGGACAGCAGGAAGACCGCAACCTCGGCCAGTTCCTCCGCTGTGCCGGTCCGCCCCTGCGGCACGCGGGCCGCCATGTTCGCGCGGGCCGCAGCGGGAAGGTTCGCCAGCATCTCGGTCTCGATGAAGCCGGGGATGATGCAGTTGACCCGCACACCCGCCGGCGCGGCTTCCAGCGCGGCGGCACGGGCGAGGCCCAGCAGGCCATGCTTGGACGCGACATAGCCGGCATTGTTGGCCATGC
>CAXTOI010000510.1:0-2844 GCA_964245645.1 uncultured Novosphingobium sp.
GTCGCCGGCTGGCCCCGCCCGGATGGCCCGCCGGCATTGCCCGGCGCCTTGCCGAACAGCGCGAGATGGTCGCGCGCCGCCTGCGCCGCCGATTGCGCCGTGCGCAGGGCCGATTGCGCCGCCACCAGATCGTTCTGGCTCTGCACGAAATCCTTCTGCGCACCGCCGGCGGTCAGGTAAATTGCGCGCTGCCGCTGCGTATTGGCGGTCGCCAGCCGCAGCGCTTCGGCCGCGCTCGCCACCTGCGCGCCCGAACTCGCCAGCGTGTTGCGCGCATCCACCAGTTCGGGCGACGCCACCCGCAACAAGGGCTGGCCCGCGGTCACATATTGCCCCGGCTCGACGAACACCGTCAGCACCTGCCCGGAAAAAGGCAGCAGGATCGGTGTGCTATGATCCGCATCGGCGGCGATCGAGCCGGTTGCCCGCACCAGTTCGGCATTCGCCCCCACCGCGACCGGGGCGATGGTCAGCTGCTTCAATTGCTCGGGGGTCGGGCGAAAGGCGCCGGGCGGCAGCGCCGCCGCCGGCGCAGGCGGCCGCGACAGCATCGCTTCCACGGCGAAAAAGGCGAGTGCAAGAACTACCGCCCCGATGGCGACGAGCGCGACCAGGCGTAGCTGGGCTGCCCGCCCCAGCCCATGGGCGGCTGGAAGAGGCAGGATAGCGGCCGAGGACTCATCCAAGAGATATGCTCACAAAGCCGTCCGTCTCGTGCGCCCCCGGCCTTGCGCCTTTACAATTCGCCTCGATTTACACAAGGCCAAATCGCGCGAGAAATCAAACCGCCTTGGCCCATTGTGATCCGTCACCCCGGTCAATTCTTCGTCACCCCGGCGAAGGCCGGGGCCTAGCCCCAGATATCGTCAAGCGGTAGCTTGACCGTCCTTCGAGCGATGGCCTCAACGCTAATTCCGCCCGCGAACCGGCGGAACTCCCCGCATGCCTTGATCCAGTATCCGGGCGAAATAGGGCGCCTGGTAAAACGCCGGATGATTATTGTCTTCGAACAGCGGCATGCCCCGGTCAACCGCAGAACAGACCCCGCCCACGCACATCGTCCCCGTCGGCTGCACGCGCCCCGCGATCAGCGGCGCCTGCGTGTTCAGCGCAAGGGTCAGAAACCGGAAAGTCGCGGCATGATCGGCCAGCGGCGCCGAGGTCGGCAGGTAATTGCCGAAAATCAGGTTGCGTACCATCATCCCCGGCACCTCGTGCGACATCGCCGGCAACGGCTCCCAGATGTAGACCTTCACGCCGATGTCGCGCCACGCCACCAGCGTCTTGTGCAGCGCCAGATCGAACGCGCGGATCGCTCCAACGCCCGAAACGACATGGCCATCGGCGGCGGTGAATTTCGCTTCGGTCGGCTGACGCCAGATCGATACCAGCAGCACCGCGCCGATCGCCTTGTTGCGCTGCACATAGCCAAGCACTGCCTGGTTGAACCGGCGGCACGCGCCGTCGCCCGTATCGAGCAGCGGCATGCAGCTGTTGTGATATCCGACCAGCCCGGCTTCGCCGCGCCCTTCGAGCCATTGCGAGGTCGCCTCGGCCAGCGCCCCGGCATGCGAATCGCCGAAAATCACCCACGACGGCAGCGCCGCGGCATGGCCAATCGGGCGCAACCACGGCTCCACCGGGCCGCCGCCGTAATCGAGCCGCGCTTCGGCGGGATCGTAGCCCCCTGCGACATCGGCCACTTGCAGTGTGTGCGGAGAAAAGCGAAACCGCCAGCCCGCCGTAGCCCAGCCCGACGCGGCAATCGCCATGATCGCCGCCAGCGCGGCGAAATAGATCGCGAACAACCGCCGATCGTTCGTCAGCCAGAGCCCGCTGCGCAACGGCCGCTCGACCCATCGGTAAATCGCCTGGGCACTGGCCAGCGACAGGCCGAACATCGCCCAGCGCTCTCCCAGCCCATCATACGGCAACAATATGAGCGCAAAGATGTGGATCGGCCAATGCACCAGATACAGCGGATAGGAAATGCGCCCGATCCACACCGGAAACCGCATCGACAGCAGCCGCGAGACCCCGCTGCCCGGGCCCATTCCCGCGACGATCAACAGCACCCCGGCCGCCACCGGCAGCAGCGCGAACCATCCGGGGAACGGCGTCTCGGGGGGAAACAGCGCGAGCGCGAGGCCAAGCAGCAACAGCGCCACCGGCCCCGCCACCGCGCGCAGCCGGGCCAGGCGGATCAATCGTGCCTGGCCGCGCGACAGCAGCGCCCCGGCCAGCATTTCCCACGCCCGCATCGGCAGCAGATAGAACGCCGCCTCCGGCTTGGTGGTGACCAGCAGGATATTCAGCCCGAACGAGACCAGGGTCGCGACGACCAGCACCGGGACGGCGTGCTTGCGGGCGAAGCGATGCACCGCGATCACGAAAAACGGATAGATCAGGTAGAATTGTTCCTCCACCCCCAGCGACCAGGTGTGGAGCAGAAACTGGCTGTTGGCGCTGCCGCCGAAATAATTGAGCGATCGCCAGTAATAGAAATTGGACAAATAAGCCTGCGCAAACACGCTTTCCTTGATGAACCCCCATGTCTCGCGCGGCGTCAGGCAGATGAATGCGCCGGCAAAAACCGCCAGCTGAACCGCGACGAGCGCCGGCGCGAGGCGCCGGATCCGCTGCGCGTAGAAATGCCCCAATCCGAACCGCCGCTCCTCGAGCGCGCGCCAGATGATCGTCGAAATGAGATAACCGGAAATGACGAAGAACAGATCGACGCCGATGAACCCGCCCGCGCCCAGCCCCAGCAGATCGAAATGAAACACCAGCACCAGCAGCACGGCCACGGGGCGTAGCCCGTCGATATCAGCGCGGTATTCCATC
>CAXTOI010000511.1:0-2831 GCA_964245645.1 uncultured Novosphingobium sp.
AAAGCGCTTGCCAACGACCTGGCCTGTTATGTCCGGTTTTGTGTTCGGGCAGGCGGCCAAGGTCTGCCGGCAAGTGAAGCCCGGATCGTTGCCTATCTCGAAGATTGCGAGGCCCGGAAGCTGAAGCCGGCGTCGGTCAATCGGCGCATCGCTTCCTTGGCGGTCGCCCATGGTTTGCTGGGCGTGCCGAGCCCAACCCGAGCGGTCATGGTACGCGATGCCATGCGCGGGTTTCGGCGCCGGGTTGATGTCAGGCAGCGACAGGCAGGGCCACTGCGGTTTGGTGAAGGGATCGGCGTCGAACCCGCCAAGGGATTCACACTTAGCGTGCTGCTGCAGGCATGCGATACCACGCTGCCTGAGTTGCGCGATGCAGCGCTGCTCAGCCTCGCCTATGACACCGGGCTTCGAGTCTATGAGCTGATACAGGTCGCGGTCCAGCACATCGCGCCGGAAACCGACGGCTCGGCAGTGCTGACCGTGCCAAATTCCAAAACCGATCAGGAAGGGCAGGGAGCCTTTGCCTGGCTCTCACCCGACACCATGCGGCGGGTCACAGCTTGGTTAAAAGGTGCTCGCATTACCGAAGGCGCTGTGTTTTGTCGGGTCGGGATAATCCGCACTAAGGCGCGCGCCGCCGAGCCAATTACGGCACCGCCAGTTCCGCCCGGCTTTACCTGGCGCCTGCCCGCACCGGAAAAGCGGCGCGCGCCACCCCAACCTGTCCTTGCGTCCAGCACCTACATCATCGGTGTAGATGCGTTGACGCCGGCAGCAGTGCGGTTGATCATCAAGCGCACCGCGCGCCGTGCTGCCGAAGAGCATCTGGTCAATCTGTTCGGCAAGGAACTCGACGAGGCCATAGCGGCGTTGAGCATGCATTCGCTGCGCGTGGGGCTTACGCAGGATCTGTTTGCGAGCGGGGAGGATTTAGGTCCGATTGCCCAGGCATTGTGCTGGACGTCGACATCAACCGCGTTGCGCTACGGACGCAAACTGGCGCCAGCGTCTAATGCTACGGCAAGAATGTTACGAAAGGTGCGAGCATAATCAGCTGGTGGGCGCGACCGGCCCTGCCTGGGAAACCGATGACCGAAACTTTGGCAGAGAACATTGGTTCCGCATGCTGCCCATGACATAAATTATGGCCGCCGACACGTCCACCATGAGGTAGTGACCAAAATGCGCACCTGCGATAATTGCCGGCACCTACGATAAGCGTTTCGACGTCGCTTCGAAGGGCCGATCCACACTATCAATTTTGATGCAATTGTCCTGTTGGGTGCGTGGGTTTCCACTTTGGGAGCAATGCCATGCACAAAGCGTCTCGGTCGTCGTCGACCATACCGCCCAGGTTTGCCGTTGATGGATCTTTCATCACCTCGGCCTTGCATTAGGCGCCGGCCGGCGGCGAGTTTTGCGCGACGGCTGATGCTGCCGGTCAGCAACGACACGCTACTTCGCGTCGTCAGGCGGCGTAGCTGTCCGCTGGCGCCGATCACCGAGTCAGTGGGCACCACCTGCACGCCGAAACACACCCGACGTTCAGCGGTCTTGGCCACACTCCGAAGCCGAATGCACATTCAGATCGAAATGTGCCTTGGGGTACCGAGGTTCGAACGAGATGGATTACTGGACAGGGCCCGAGATTGACCTTGTGCTGGTGAGAACATGGCCGGCATGGTCACATCGCCCGTGCACCGCTCGCCAAGGACAAAACGACCGGATGTTTGCTGCTTTTCGCGATAAAGTCTCACCGTTGGCTTCCGATCGAAGCGCAGACAAACCGCAGGCGATCGGAGGCCGGATCGTCCTGGAACAGATCCACATGCTGTTCGGCATGTACTCGACCGGGCTTGTAGGGGCATCGCTGGCGGCGATCGTGCTGGTCGGCGTCATGCTGCGCAACGACGCGATCGATCCTCGGACTGGCAGCCTATGGGCGATATTCATCGTCGGATTCATGGCGCTCCACTTCGTGTTTGGCGTTTGCTACCGCAATGCCACTGCCGCTATGCAACGACGGCAGTTCTGGTCGCGGTTGTTTACCCTGTGCTGCTTTGTCGAAGGCCTGGGCTGGGGCTGGTCGACGATCGGCCTGGTCAGCGATGGCCGTTACGATCACCAGTTAGTGGTGCTGCTTGTCGCGCTCGGCGTGGCTGGTGGCGCAGGCGCTGCGTTTGGCGCATATCTGCCCGCGTTCTTTGCGCTGTTCGTGCCGACGACGCTGCCTTATACCCTGTCCTGCCTCAGCGCCGCCGACCCACTCAAACGTTCGAGTTGGCCGCTTATGGTTGTTTACATGCTCAGCGTGGTGGGATTGGGTTTAGCCGCGAACCGCGCGTCGCGCCAGACGATCAGACTGCGCCTGCTGTCGGAAGAGATCGCCGCCGATCTGCGCCGGCAGAAGGAGATCGCGGAAGAGGCCAATCGCGCCAAATCGACCTTTCTGGCGGCTGCCAGCCACGATCTGCGGCAGCCGGTGCATGCCATGGGCCTGTTTGCCGGAGCATTGCGGCAGTTGGAATTGCCGCCAGAGGCCCAGCATCTCGTCGGCCGCGTCGAAGGCTCGGTGGAAGCACTCAATGGCTTGTTTGGAGCGCTGCTGGACATCTCGCGGCTTGATGCCGGCATCGTCGAGGTCCATCGGCGACCGTTCCCGATAGCTCAGCTGGTCGAGCGCGTCGCCCTGGAATCCAGCGAAGATGCACGAGCCAAGGGCTTGTCGCTCTCATTCCGATGTTGCCCTGTTCTGGTCGATTCCGATCCGCTGTTGGTCGAGCGCATCCTGCGCAATCTCATCGCCAACGCGATTCGCTATACTGCGGCAG
>CAXTOI010000512.1:0-2825 GCA_964245645.1 uncultured Novosphingobium sp.
GGCACCTATTGGTATCACAGCCACTCCGGGCTTCAGGAGCAACTTGGCCACTATGGGCCGATCGTGATCGACCCGGCCGGGGCGGATCCGGTGCAATCCGATCGCGAGCACGTCATCGTGCTGTCCGACCACAGCCAGATCAGCCCCGAGGCAATCTTTCGCGACATGAAGGTCGATCCCGGGCACTTCAATTATCAGCAACAAACGCTGGCAGGTCTTCTTTCCGGCAAGGATCAGCGGCTCAAAGAGCGCATCGACTGGGGCAAGATGCGCATGGACACCACCGACATTTCCGACGCGACCGGACCCGCCTATACCTATCTCGTCAACGGACATGGCCCGCGTGACAACTGGACGGCGCTGTTCACGCCCGGCCAACGGATGCGCCTGCGCGTCATCAACGCCTCGTCGATGACGACCTTCAATGTTCGCATTCCAGGGTTGAGGCTCACCATAGTTCAGGCCGACGGGCAAAATGTCATGCCGGTCGAGGTGGACGAGTTTCAGATCGGCGTAGCCGAGACCTACGATGCCATCGTCACCCCGACCGACGATCGCGCTTATACCCTGGTCGGCGAAGCAATCGACCGGTCGGGCCTGGCTCGCGCTACGCTCGCCCCGCGCGCAGGGATGGTAGCGGAAGTTCCCAGGCTCCGCGCGCGCCCGCTTGCGACGATGAAAGACATGGGCATGGACATGTCGTCGATGGACGGAATGGATGGGATGAGCATGTCGGGTGGCGACACGTCCGGCAAGCGCGGCCCCGATTCCACCGCCGAGAAAAATCCGTCTGGCAAGCTCACCACAGCCGGAGCCGGGATGGCCGCAGGGGCCATGGCAATGAGCGGCATGAAGCAGGGCAGTAGCGCGATGCCGGGGATGGATCACGGTGCGATGGCCGGCGGTGGCAGTGCTGGCGGAATGGCCGGCATGAACCATGGGTCGATGGCTGGCCAGCAGGAGGGAATGGACATGGGGTCCATGAAGATGCGCGACTTCTCTAAAGCGCCGCAGGTCAGACAAGGACCGGGCGTCCAGACGATTTCGCCCATGCCGATGGACCGGACCGGCGAGCCGGGCCAAGGGCTGGAGAACGTGGGGCACAAGGTGCTCGTCTATCGGGATTTGATGGCGCTCGATCGCAACCCGGACGTGCGGGCACCTGGCCGCAGCCTGGACATTCACCTGACCGGCAACATGGAGCGCTTCATGTGGTCGTTCGACGGCGTGAAAATGTCCGACATGATGGAGCCGATCCCCTTTCTGGACGGCGAGCGGGTCCGGATCAACCTCATCAACGACAGCATGATGGGGCACCCGATCCACATTCACGGCCATTTCTTTGAGCTAGTGACAGGGCACGGGGATCATGCACCCCGCAAGCACACCGTTATTGTCCAACCGGGCGGCAAGGTGACGTGGGATTTCACCGCCAATGCCGTTGGCGATTGGGCGTTCCACTGCCATCTCCTCTACCACATGCACGCGGGCATGATGCGAACTGTCAGCGTCCGCCCGCGCGGAGATGCCGCATGACGCGGCTGGCTTCCACGCTGGCGGCCATCGCCATGCTCACTGTCGCGGCTCCGGTTATGGCGCAGTCGATGCAGGGCATGAACATGCCCGGCATGACGATGCCGGCTAAAAAGAAAGCTCCCGCAAAACCGGCTGCAAAGGGAAAGCAGCCGGCCAAGGCCAGGCCATCAGCGGCGAAGCGCAAAGCACCGGCGACAGGCTCAGCCGCTTCAATGGCGGGAATGAGGGGAATGGACCATTCGACAATGCCCGGGATGCAGATGCCCGCGAGCATTCAAACGACTGCTCAGGGCGCGCAGCAGCCGATGCAGGGTATGCAGTCCATGCCTGGTATGAACATGCCCGGGATGCCAGGCATGACGATGCCCGGAGTGCAACAGACCGGGACCGCACTTGCCGCCGGAAATACGCCCGCACCGGCGCCGCCAATTGACCATTATGCCGATCACCAATTTGCTCCCGCCGACATGGCGAAGGCACGACACGACATGATGTCCGACTCAGGCGGCAAGCCTTTCTATCACGTGATGTTCAATCTCGCCGAATACCAGGCGCGCCAGGGCCACGACGGCTATCGGTGGGATGGCGAGGCCTGGTTCGGTGGCGACATCAACCGCCTGTGGGTGAAAAGCGAAGGCGAAAGCGCCTTCCGCGGCGGCGTTGAGAGCGCCGAGGTACAGGCGCTCTACAGCCATCCGATCGGGCCGTATTTCAATCTGCAAGCCGGCGTTCGTCATGATTTTCAGCCTTCGCCTACCCGCAACTATGCAACCATCGGGTTTGAAGGGCTGTCCCCCTACATGTTCGAGGTTGAGGGTGCGCTTTTTCTCAGCACCAAAGGCGATCTTTTGGGCCGGCTTGAGGGGTATTACGATCAACGCATCACCCAGCGGGTGATCCTTCAGCCGCGCCTCGAATTCAATCTCGCCGCGCAGGATGTTCCAGAAAATCGGCTTGGCGCCGGCTTGACCGATGCCGAACTGGGGCTGCGGCTTCGCTATGAGATCAAACGGCAGTTCGCTCCTTATATCGGCGTCTCCTATTTGGCGCAGACGGGGCGCACCGCCGACTTCACGCGCGCCGAAGGCAAAAAACCACAGACGACGAACTTTGTAGCCGGCGTGAGAACGTGGTTCTGATGAGCGAAGCCAGCAAGGACGACAGTATGGACCAGACTGATTTCAGACGGCACCTGCCCAGCCTGCCCTTTGTAGCTGGGCTTGCCGTTGTAGCGGTGCTCGCCGCCGCCGCGCGCCTCCACCTTCCACTTGGCGCCGATCTCCGCGGCC
>CAXTOI010000513.1:0-2817 GCA_964245645.1 uncultured Novosphingobium sp.
CAGTTCTCATCCTGATCGCCGCCAGCCTCTCACCCAGATTGTCGCGCTATAGGGCAAAGGCCGGGCTGACCAACGCATCGCTCTATATCGGTATCGCTTTTGGGGCCTGCGTCGGTTTTTCAGGCCTGTTTCATCGCACCTGCGAAAGGCCGCTCTTGCAGCAGCTGCGCCATCGGTTCCAGCGCCGCGCCGCACCACCCCCGCCCGAACCGGCGGAAGAATCGCGGCCCCTGTTTTCCCGCTGCGGTTACGCGCCAGCGCGCCGATAACCGGCAACTGCCATGATGGTGATCAATTTCACGCGCGGGGGTCTGCCGCCAGATGGCCGCCAAGGCTGATCCGATCGAGCCATCGGCGCTGCGCGAGGCCGATCCCTGGGAACTGGCAGTTGCCTTGCAAACGCTCCGCCGGCATCTGTGGCCGAGCTGCCCGATCGTGTTGGCTTGCCTCATGCTGGCCATGTTGTCGATGCTGCTGCCGCGATTCTACACTGCCGATGCCACGCTGTCGTATGATCCGCAAACGCCGCTGATCCGGGGTGGCGGCGACCTGCCGATGACCGACCCGCTGCGCGATGACGAGATCGATGCCCAGCTTGCCCAGGTCACCAGCCTGGCGGTGGCCGAAAACGTCGCGCGCACGGTCGATCTCGCCGCCAATCCCGGCCTGCAGCGGCAAGCCGATACGTTGGTGGCCCATGGCGACCGCCTGGTGAGTCGAAACGAAGCGCTGGCAACCGCGCTGCTCGACCACGTCAAGGCGCGCCGCGTCGGCCAGACCCCAGATTTCACCATCAGCTTCACCGCCGGCACGGCAGACCAGGCCGCGCGCATCGCCAACAGCTTTGCCGCTGCTTATCTCAAGGCGGCAGCCGAGCAGAAATCTGCGCTGGCCGGCGCCGGCGCGCGGGAGCTTGGCGGCCGCGTTGCCCAATTGCGCCGGCAAGCGACCCAGGCCGAAGCCGCCCTCGCCGGGTTTCGCCTCGCCAACAATCTGCTCGATGCGCCTGATTCCGCCACTCTGGCCGAGGAAGTGGCAACGCTGCGGGGCCAGCTTGCCGATGCGCGCGGCCAAGCGGCGCTGGCCGGCGCGCGCAGCGCTGCGGCTGACGCGACGACGGTGGTCGGCGGCGGCAATGGCGGCACTGTCGATACCACGCCGGTTTCGGCCCTGATGCAGCAACGCGCAGTGTTTGCCGCCGATCTGGCAGCGCTGCTGGCCCGCGATGGTGAAAAGCACCCCGATGTCATCATCGCCCGCCGGAAATTGGCCGAACTCGATGCGCAACTGGCCCAAGCGCTGGCGAACAATAGCCATTCCGCCGCTGCCGAAGCGCATGGCGCCGCGGCGCGCGCGTCCGCGCTGGAATCCAGCCTTGATGAGGCCCGGAGCCGCCTCGCCGCCGGCATCAGCCATGACGCACGTCTGCTCGATCTGCAGAACAGCGCGCTCGCGGCCCGGCAGGCTTATCAGGATCTGCTCAAGGTCAGCGCCGACCAGACTGCGCAGCAGGCCATGCTTCAGCCCGATGCGCAGCAGATCGGCATCGCCACAGCGCCGCTGCACCCCAAATTCCCGCAACTGGGTATCAATCTGCTGGTTGGACTGGTGCTCGGACTGAGCGTTTCGGTGATCGTCGCGTTCATCCGCGAATCTTGGCGCCATACGCTGCGATCGATCGCCGATATCGATCGGTGGCTGGAGATCGACCACTTCGCGCCGCTCCCCATGTTCCCGGCCGTGCAGCGGCCCAGGCTGTTCATGCGGCGCCGGACTGCCGGCGTCTGCGATCCGATCGATGCGGTCCTGCTCCGCCCGCACTCGGCTTTCGCTGACGGCATCCGTAGCCTCGGCACCGCGGCGCTGTTTGCTGCCGGCAACAGCCGATGTGCCGGCGGCCGGGTCATCGGCATCACCTCGGCCGTGGCGGGCGAGGGCAAGAGCACCGTCAGCACCGCCATGGGCCGCGTGCTGGCCGCCGCAGGCATGAAGGTGGCGCTGCTCGCGTGGCCCGGCGACAATGCTGCCGCGGCCGGGGCGGGCAGCGGCAGCGCAGTAGCGGACGGAGCGCACCGAACCGACAGCAGCGGCCTGGCGCTGGTCCCAACCGGCATCCCGAGCGCCCGGAGCCAGCCCGATGCGGTAGACCGGTTTGTGCAAACGGTCGCAGTGCTGCGGCGCGAGTACGAGGTGATTATCATCAACACCCCGCCAGTCCTGGCGGGCGGAGCGGATCGCCCGCTGCTCGAATGCCTGGACGCATTGGTGTTGCTGGCGCGGTGGCGCTCGACACCGGTCCGCGCGATCCGCGAGGCTCTCCACCGTATCGCCGCCGCGGGCGGCCATGTCTCGGGTGTAGCGCTATCGATGGTTCAGGAAACGACCACTGAGACCCGCGCTATCTGACCGTCGAATCCCGCAGCATAGCGAGCAGGATCAAGCCCCAATCGTGCCATCTCGCCAACCGCCATCATGAACACCACAAACTCGACGGGGCGCAGCAGGCATGCATAGCAATATTACATCGTCGCGCCGAACCCGGCCCATAGGTCGTGAAGGGCTGGCATGAACGAGCGCATGGTTCAAGCGATCCCCGCATTGTCGGCAAGCTTTGAGCTATCGGCGGACTAACCGTGAAGGTGAAGCCATTCGGGCGTAAATGCCACTGGCTGAAGTGAAAGCACCGAAAGGATGGGCTGATTACGTATTTGACAAAATTAGTGTGAGGTTGCGTCCGGCAGATCGATGTTTACGGAGTGTGTTTGAACCGGAGTGAGAAGAAAGATAGCCGCCCTCCCGATACCGAGTGCGCCACAT
>CAXTOI010000514.1:0-2814 GCA_964245645.1 uncultured Novosphingobium sp.
TTATCTGCCCGCGTCCAATGCCAAGGCGATCGCCAAGGCGCGCACGCTGCCCGCCGATATCGTCATTCTCGACCTGGAGGATGCGGTCGCGCCGGAGATGAAGGCGCAGGCCCGCGCCGCCGCGGTTGCCGCCGTGCGCGAAGGCGGCTTCGGGACACGGGAGGTGGCGATGCGCGCCAACGGCCTCGACACCGCCTGGGGCGCGGCCGATCTTGCCGCGATTGTCGGTTCGGGCGTCGATGCGGTGCTGGTGCCGAAGGTATCGTCGGGCGCGGATGTCGTGCGCTATCATGCCGCGCTCGCCGAAGCGCCGGGGTCGCTGCAATTATGGGCGATGATCGAGACCTGCGGAGCGATGGCGCAGCTCGATGCCATGGCCGCGATGGCAGCGACTACGCGGTTGTCGCTGTGGATCATGGGCACTAACGATCTCGCCAAGGAAATGCGCGCGCGGCTTACCCCGGAGCGCACGCCGTTCCTGCCGCTCCTCAGCCTGGCGGTATGCGCAGCGCGCGCGCATGGCTTGGCGGTACTCGATGGGGTGTGCAACGAGTTCCGCGATATCGCGACGTTCACGGCGGAGGCCGAGCAGGGCCTGCTGTTCGGTTTCGATGGCAAGTCCCTGATTCACCCCGACCAGATTTCACCGTGCAATGCGGTATTCTCCCCCAGCGAAGCGGAATTGCACTGGGCCGCTGCGGTCATCGCCGCCTTTGCCCTTCCCGAAAACGCCGGGAAAGGGGCCATCCGGGTCGAGGGCAGGATGGCCGAGCTGCTGCACCTGGAGCAAGCGCGCCGATTGGTGGAACTCGCAAAGCAGATCGCCGCCTGACCTCCCCTCCTCGCGTCAGAGCGCTTCATCCGCTCGTAAACTCCGGTGATCCGGTGCGGCGTTCTCAACCCCGCTCCAGCCACCAGTCCAGCAGGTTCCAGGCTACCGCATGACGCGGCGGGGCGCCGAATGCCTTGCCGAGTTCGCCCCGCTCCTGCGCCGCCATCGCTTCGGCGACCTGGGCTCGCGTGAACCAGCGGGCATCTTCCAATTCATTGCCGTCGATCGTCACGCGGGTGCTGGTGGCTGCAGCAAGGCAGCCGATCATCAGCGACGCGGGAAACGGCCAGGGCTGGCTGGCGATATAGGTCACCGTCCCGACCCGCACGCCGACCTCTTCGAACACCTCACGCGCGACCGCCTCTTCCAGCGCCTCGCCCGGTTCGATAAATCCCGCCAGGGCAGAATAGCGCATGGGCGGAAAGCGCGGTTGCCGCCCCAGCAACAACTGACCGTCGTGTTCGACCAGCATGATCACCACCGGATCGGTGCGGGGAAAATGCTCCGCGCGGCAGTCGTCGTTAGTGCAACTGCGCTGCCAGCCAGCCTTCGCCAGCAGGGTGAGATGTCCGCATTTCGCGCAGAAGCGGTGGCGCGCATGCCATCCGGCCAGGCTGCGCGCCCCACCGTAGACCGCCAGCTCGGGCGGCGACATTCCCGCGATCGCGTTCCACAGACGCGGGCTGGGCGGCGCGACGCTGGCCGCGCCGGCCGCGGGCGCGGCGACGAAACGGGCATGGCCTTGCTCGGTCAGGCCCAGCAACACCAGCTCGGCATCGGGCGCGGCATCGGCCAGCGTGCCCCAGACCAGCGCGTCATCGGCGTCCAGCCGGGGATCGAGCCCATCGAGCAGCAGCAGCCGGGCATTGCGATCCATCAACCGGGCGACCGCAT
Organism: uncultured Novosphingobium sp.; assembly: GCA_964245645.1. Lineage (GTDB taxonomy): Bacteria > Pseudomonadota > Alphaproteobacteria > Sphingomonadales > Sphingomonadaceae > Novosphingobium. The sequence goes on from CAXTOI010000514.1 coordinate 1,727, forward strand.
CCGGATCGCCGCGCAGGTGATCGGCGCGGTCGAGCGTCGATCCGGCAAAGGCAATCGGGCGGTGAGTCAATTCGGCGAGCGCATTCATCCTGTATTCCACCCTTATGGCGCCACCAGCCGCGCGGCGCGGGCATATAGCGTTGGCAGGCCGGCTTCATCCAGCCGGTCAAGCGGCCACCATTCACCCTCCTGCGCCGCCAGGGTAGCCCAATCGCTACCCGAATACAGCGCCAATTCCAGCCGCAGGCCGAAATGGGTGAACACATGCGGCACTGCGCCGACCACATGCCACGGGCCAGCCAACGGCCCCTCGCCCGATCCGTCCTTGCCCGCGCTCCACGCATCGTCGGGCAATGCGCGCATCCCGCCCAGCATGCCGCGCCCCTGCCGCCGCACCAGCCACACCGCACCAGCACGCGTGATCCAGAATGCCCGCCCGCGCCGCTCGGGCCGGGTGCGGCGGGGCGCTTTTACGGGATAGGCCCCGGCCTGTCCCGCAGCTTGCGCCCGGCAATGCAACCGCAGCGGGCATAGCAGGCAGCGTGGTGCGCGGGTAGTGCAGAGCGTTGCGCCGAGATCCATCATGGCTTGCGCAAAGTCGCCCGCGCGCGCCTCGGGCGTGATCGCGTCGGTCGCCGCGCGGATCGCCGCCTTCGCGCCGGGCAAAGGCTCGCCGATGGCAAACAGCCGGGTCACCACGCGCTCGACGTTGGCATCGACCACCACCGTGCGAAGGTCAAACCCGATCGCCGCCACCGCGGCCGCAGTATAAGCGCCGAAGCCCGGCAAGGCGCGCAGACCGCTTTCGCTGGCGGGAAACGCGCCGCCCTGCGCGGCGATCACCCGCGCACAGGCAATCAGATTGCGCGCCCGCGCGTAATAGCCGAGCCCCGCCCATGCCGCCATCACCTCGCCCTCCTCCGCCCCGGCCAGATCGGCCACGGTCGGCCAGCGCACGGTGAAACGCTCGAAATAGGGTGTGACTGCCGCAACAGTGGTCTGCTGCAGCATCACTTCGGACAGCCAGACGCGGTATGGCCAGTGCGGATCGCCCGCTGGCAGCGGCATTCCCGGCGCGCGCCGCCACG
>CAXTOI010000515.1:0-2809 GCA_964245645.1 uncultured Novosphingobium sp.
CCCAACCCCTTCCCCGCCGGGGAGGGGAGAAATAATTGGCACCAACGAGATCCAATATTACAGAAGAATACGACGAACGGGGCCGATCGATGCGTGCCGATCAGTCGTCCCGCGAAATCTTTTCCCGGCGCTCGTGGGCTTCCTGGGCTTCGACGGTCATGGTGGCGATCGGGCGGGCAGTCAGGCGGCCCAGGCCGATGGGTTCTCCGGTGACTTCGCAATAGCCGTATTCGCCTTCCTCGATCCGCCGCATCGCCGAATCGATCTTCGAAATCAGCTTGCGCTGGCGATCGCGGGTGCGCAGTTCAATGCCCCAGTCGGTCTCGCTGGAAGCGCGATCGTTGAGATCGGGCTCGCGCATCGGGCCGTCCTGCAATTGCTGCAGCGTGTCGGCTGAAGATGCGAGGATCGATTTTTTCCATTCCAGCAACAGCCGGCGGAAATAATCCTGCTGCGCGTCGTTCATGTAGGGTTCGCTGTCGGACGGCGCATAATCGCCCGCGATGATCCGCTTGGCCTTGATGAGAATGTCGATATCGTCCGCCGAACCAGCCGCCATCAATTCCTCCACATCGGGCAGCGGCGCCGATGCATTGTCGCCAATGCCCTGCCGATGCCCGATTGTCCCTCGCTCCCCTGATGGGGCGGCGATTCTGCGCGGCCTATAGTGAGGCTCCCGGCACCGTTCAAGCACCAAAGCCGGCCGGGCGGATTTTGCGCCGCAGTTAATCCGAGCATTAACCGGTTGTTGACCATCCTCGGCCAGTTTGTCGCCATGACAATTTGCGAACGGGGTGGCGGACGATGCATATGAGCCGGATTACGGGTGTTGAGGCGGCGCCGGGCGATCCCATGGGGTTCGATCTCGATATGGCGCAATATCTGACCGATGCGGCGGCGGGCGATGCGAGCGCCTGTTTCGATCTCGGCGTGGCCTTCTCCACCGGCAGCCATGGCGTTGCCGGCGACCTGATCGAGGCGCATAAATGGTTCAATCTGGCCGCGGTGGCCGGGCATGAATGCGCCAAGACCTGCCGCGCCGATATTTCGGAGGAGATGACTTCGCGCGAGATTGCCGAGGCGCAGCGCCGCGCGCGAATGTGGATCGCGGGGACTGGCCGCCGCACAGCTTGAGGGATCGGCAGAGCGGCAGTAGGGCTTGCGGGTCTAGCCAGGGGCTTTGCGGAAGGGCGTTCGTTCGCCCAGGTGCAGTTGGTCCGCAGCGATACCGGCCCGCTCACGTTCCAGGAAGTCGGATACGGCTTCGCGAAAGCCGTCGTGGGCGATGTAATGAGCGGACCAGGTTTGTACCGGCTCATAGCCTCGCGCGAGCTTGTGGCCGCCTTGGGCGCCGGCCTCGACCCGCGCCAGGCCCAGTGCGATCGCCGCGTCGATTGCTTGGTAATAGCATAGTTCGAAATGCAGGAACGGCTTGTCCACCGTCGCGCCCCAGTAGCGGCCGTAAAGCGCGTCGGCGCCGATGAAGTTGAGCGCGCCGGCGATGGGGGTCTCGCCGATGAAGGCCAGCACCAGCAGGATGCTGTCCGCCATGCGTTCGCCGAGCAGGGTGAACGCCTGACGCGTGAGGTATGGCGTGCCCCATTTGCGCGCACCGGTGTCCTGATAGAAGTGCCAGAATGCCTCCCAATGCCGGGGTTGGATGTCAGCGCCACGCAGGGCGCGGATCGTTACCCCGGCTTGCGCGTTCGCGCGTTCCTTGCGCAGGTTCTTGCGCTTGGCCGAAGAGAGCGCGCTCAGGAAATCATCAAAGCTGGCATAGCCGCGGTTTTCCCAGTGGAACTGGATATCGCTGCGCGGCAGCCAGCCGGCGGCTTCGAACAGCGGCAATTGCGCGGGTTCGACGAAGGTGGCGTGCGCCGACGACAAGCCGTTGGCGCCGCATAATTGCTCGGCGGCGCGCAGCAGCGGCACGCCCAGCGCCGGATCGCGGGTCAGGATGCGCGGGCCGGTCGCCGGGGTGAACGGCACCGCGATCTGCAGCTTAGGATAGTAGCGCCCGCCGGCCCGCTGCCAGGCATCGGCCCAGCTGTGATCGAAGACATATTCGCCCTGGCTGTGACTTTTGAGATAGGCGGGCAGCGCCGCCGCCAAGCGGCCATCTGCGCCCGTGATAACGATCGGCGTGGGCTTCCAGCCGCTGGCGCCGCCGACGCTGCCTGATTCTTCGAGCAGCGACAAGAATCCATGCGTCAGGAAAGGATTGCCGCTGCTCAGCGCATCCCATTCGGCGGCAGCCAGTGAGCCTACCGACGGCGCGATGCGGGCGATGATCTCGTTGCCGGGCTTTTTCATGATTGCGCAACTGCGTCGGGCACGCCTGCACCCTCAGCGAAGCCCGCGCCTTCTGCAATAGTGGCATCGGCATGCCTACCCGCGCGCGCCAGCAGTTCGGGCGAGCGCACCGTCCAGGTCGCGATCGGAAGGCCCCGCTGTCGCTGCGTCGCGGCAAAGCGGCTGGGCAGGTCGCGGATGTCATAGGCCAGGAAATCGGGCCGGGCGCGCCACAATGCCAGGCGGCGCTGGACGGCATGGCGGGCGCCTTGACCGTTTTCCTCGCTGACGATCAGCCCGCGCGCCGTGGCGGGCGAATGGCGCGCGAACCATGCCGGCGCGCGCGGATCGAAGCTCATCACCGCATGCGCGCCGCGATAGCCGACCAAAGCGCGCTGCACCGCTACGCATAATCGAGCGATCGGCCAAGCCGCGCGCGATTTCAGCTCGATCAACAGCGGCACCCGCCCGGGTACGGCAGCAAGCATCGTCCCCAGGCTGGGAATGGTCTCCGTGC
>CAXTOI010000516.1:0-2793 GCA_964245645.1 uncultured Novosphingobium sp.
TCGCAACATGAGCGCGATTTCGGCGCGAGTGTCGTCGATCCCCGGCCGCACGGTCATGGGCATTGAGTTGCCCAATATCGATCGCAAGGTGGTCAGCTTCAAGGAACTGGTCGCCTGCGAAACCTTTGCTCAATCGAAGGCGTTGCTGCCGATCATCCTGGGCAAAAATATCGCCGGCGAACCGATCGTCGCCGATCTCGCCGCCATGCCGCATCTGCTCGTCGCGGGGACCACCGGCTCGGGCAAGTCGGTCGGACTGAACTGCATCCTGCTGTCGCTGCTCTACCGCCTGCCCCCCGCTGAATGCCGCCTGATCCTCGTCGATCCCAAAGTGCTCGAACTCAAGAGCTACGACGACATCCCCCATTTGCTCTCCCCCGTCGTCACCGAGCCGGCCAAGGCCGTTCGCGCGCTGAAATGGGCGGTCGAGGAAATGGAGCGGCGCTACCGCATGATGTCCTCGATTTCGGTGCGCAACATCACCGGCTTCAACGACAAGCTGCGCAGCGCCGCGGCCAAGGGCAAACCGCTCGGCCGCCGCATCCAGATTGGCTTCGATCCCGACACCGGCGCCGAATTGTTCGAGGAGGAGCAGCTCGATTACCGGGTGCTGCCGCTGATCGTGGTAATCGTCGACGAACTCGCCGATCTGATGGTCACCGTCGGCAAGGAAGTCGAAGTCCTGATCCAGCGCCTCGCGCAGAAAAGCCGCGCCGCCGGCATCCACCTGATCATGGCCACGCAGCGCCCCTCGGTCGATGTCATCACCGGCGTGATCAAGGCCAATCTGCCCACCCGCATCAGCTTTGCCGTCACCAGCCGCATCGACAGCCGCACCATCCTGGGCGAACAAGGCGCCGAGCAACTGCTCGGCAGGGGCGACATGCTCTACCGACCCAACAGCTCCCCCGTCCTGCGCGTTCACGGCCCTTTCGTCTCGGACGAAGAGGTAGAACAAGTCGCCGAGCACTGGCGCTCGCAAGGCAAGCCCGAATACGTCGATTCGGTTACCGAGGAACCCGAAGACGGCGTATTCTCCTTCGACGATCTCGACGCCGGCGGCTCGGACAACCCCGAAGACCGCAAATACCGCCAAGCCTGCCAGATCGTCTTCGAAAGCCAGAAAGCCTCGACCAGCTGGCTGCAACGCTCGCTGACCGTGGGGTATAATACTGCCGCGAAATGGATCGAGCGGATGGAACAGGATGGCTTCGTCGGGCCGGCGAACCATGTCGGGCGGCGGGAGATTTATCGGGACAAAGATGGGAATCCGCTGTGAGGAAAACTTCAGAATAAGTGGCAGAACCCGGGGCCATCGCCCCGGACACCTTTAATGTCGGAGGTTGGGGTTTATTGCACCTGTCGCTAGAATTCCGACGCGGATTCTATGCGAGACGCAAGTCATTGCGATTCTCAACCCGGCTCTGAACATTGAATGCGGGATCCATCCGTTTCGCCTCCAAATCAACACGCGCCGGGCGGCGCTACGACAGGCGCGCGGCTTCGGGATTACAGCGGATAGATTACAGTGAACCCTTGTAGGCCTTGCTGGAATTTTGCTGCGAAAGGGTTCAACCGCCCTGGCGCTGCCATGCGATGACAGCGCCGGGGATGGCTCATCCTAGAGTCTTTGCGAGATAAGTTGAATCGCCATAAGCTCCCCTCCCCAACGGGGAGGGACGCTCAGAGGCACGTGAATCTGAACGTGGGGTGGGCGTCGACGCTGGCGTTGTACGCCCCACCCAACCTTCCCTCACGGGGGAGGAGTTTCACCGCCCCGATCTAAAACGGAATGACTCTAATTAACCCAGGGGTGGCCTTCCACAGCCTAATCCAAATAAAGCTGAAGCCCGATGGCCTATTCCTGCGCATAATCGGTGCTCGTCGACCGCGCTTCGCCACTCAAAACGCCTCGGAGCGATGACTGGGGTTTAACCGGAGAACTCTGCCTGGTCGGCAGATGACGAACTTCCTCTCCGGTCTGTTTGCTGGCCTGCACCAGATCGTATTGCGTCTGGAGATTAAGCCAGAATTGTGGATCGGTGCCGAACCAATGCCCGAGCCGTAGCGCCGTGTCACCGGTGATTGCCCGTTTGCCGGCTATGATCTGGCTGATCCGATTGGGCGGCACGACGATCTGCCGAGCGAACTCGGTCGGCGTGATGTTCAGTTCAACCAGTTCGTCCTTAAGGACTGTGCCGGGGTTAACCGCTCTCATAAACATGGCTGGGCTCCTTCGTCAGTGATAATCGATAATTTCAACATCGGATGGGCCTGCCTGTCCGTCCGGCCACGCAAAGCACAACCGCCATTGCTGGTTTATGCGGATCGAGCATTGCCCGGCACGGTCTCCCTTAAGTGCTTCCAAACGATTACTCGGCAAGGCGTGCAAGGCCGCCAAATCAGGAGCGGCGTTCAGGATTGCCAGGCGTTTTGCGGCCTGATCCTCAAAACCTTGAAACGCCTTTACGAACTCGCCAGTGGCAAAGGCTTTTGTATGCTTGTCACGGTAGGACAGGATCATCTGCCGCCGCCATAGTATTTCTGACGATGTACGTCAATCGTCACGTTAACTTGGTTTATTATGAAGCTACCTACCCTCCCCGCAACAGCTGCACCCCATAATCCCGCTCGAACAGATACAGCAGTAACCGCGCCGCCTCGCCGCGTGGGCCGCTCAAGCCGCCCCCAGAAACGACATTGGCGCGTTCGATCAGGAGGCGGGCATCGTCGTGGGCGATGGGGAGCAGGCGGGCGATCTGTTCGAGGGTGGCGACGCGGAACGGGGTGTCG
>CAXTOI010000517.1:0-2793 GCA_964245645.1 uncultured Novosphingobium sp.
AGGATCACCCGGGCGTGCGGCAGCATGGCCCGGCGCTCGCGGGCGCCCGCGGCCCCGCGCCGGGGCGCTGGTGGCGGGAGAGAACGGCGGCTCGATCACGCGATCGGCGGCAACGCTGGTGATCCCGTTGCTTTATTCGGGCGGCGTCGGTCAGGTCTACGAAGTGCAGGGCAGCTGGCAGCGCACCTGGGCCGAGTTCAGCACCGGCGCCAGCGCGATCGATTATGTCCGGCCATCGGGCGCGGGCGGCGAATCGCTGCTGATTACCGCCGGCCAGCCGGGGCGGCGCAGCCGGGTGTGGTGGCGCAATCTGCTCGACCAGTTCGGCGCGAGCAATGTCGTCATGCCGATCGCGCGGCTCGAACGGCAATGGCCCGATGGCCCGGTCAAGGGCATTTTCACCGCGCGCTATGGTCCTGAAAATACCTGGCTCGACGGATTCACGCTGACGGCCGCGGATGAAGAGCATGTGCCCGAGATGCTGAAGCAGGCGCTGGTGCGCTTCGATCTGATATATACCAATGCCTTCCGCCAAGGCCTGCTGGAGCCTGATCCGACCTTGTCGATCGATCATCCGGCGGTCGATCCGGCGCTGGCGGGGCTGATCGCCGAAGGCGTGGAGCAGCGCAATCTGGAGGAACAACGGATCGAGGCGGAAGCGCAGGCGGCGGCCGATCTCCCCTTAAATGGCGGGAGCGGCGCGCCCGGCGCGCCGGTGGTGGTTCCTGCTCCGGATGTCACACGACCGCCTCCGGCCGCAGCAGAGAAGCCCAAGGCAACCGGGTATACGGTGCAGTTCATCTCACCTGACGCGCAGTCGGTCGATGCGGCGGTCTCGGGGCTGCGTGCCACGCCGCATGTTACCGGCGCTGCGACTTCGAGCATTGCGATCGGCGGCACCAGCGTGATGCGCGTGAGTTACGAAGGCAGCTTGCAGGAATTGGCAGCGGCATTGCGCGGGCGCGGCTGGCAGGTGGCTATTGCCGGCAATACCTTGCGCATTCATCATTAGCGCCAGATGAGCCAGCTCGCGCTGCCGCTGGGGCTCGATCATGGCGCGCAGCCGCGGCGGATCGTGGTCGGCCAGGCAAATGCTGATGTGATCGAGGGGTTCGACCACGCTGATGGCTGGCCGTTCCGCACCGCGATCCTGTTCGGCCCGCCGCGCTCGGGCAAGTCCCTGCTCGCGCAGTGGTTCGTCGAGAGCGGGCGGGGCGATGCCGTGGACGATGCCGATCGGATCGACGAGACCGCGCTGTTTCATCGCTGGAATCGCGCGCAGGAGGGGTGCCGGCCATTGCTGTTGAGCGCGGCGAACGAGGGCTGGAAGGTCCGCTTGCCCGATCTGGCTTCACGCCTCGGCGCTGCGTTGCGGCTCGATATCGGCGCGCCCAATGACGAGATGATGGCCGGGTTGATTACCGCGCATGCCGAAGCGCGTGGCCTGGCGATCGGAGAGGATGGCGCGCGCTATCTGGCTGCGCGTGCCGAACGTTCGCATCTCGCCGCCGAGCGCATCGTCGCCACGATCGACCGGCTGAGCCTGGAGCGCAAACAGGCGCCGGGCATGGCGATCTGGCGCGACGCGCTCGAGGCGCTGTCCGGGTCTGATCAGCCCCGCTTGCTTTGATCAGCTGATTGCAGGTATCTAGGAGCATGATCCAGCGGCTGATCGCCTATCTTGACTCTGTCGTCGCGCGCGATCCCTCGCCGCGGTCGCGGTGGGAAGTGCTGCTTTATCCGGGCTTCTGGGCGGTGGCGCTGCACCGGGTGGCGCATTGGCTGTTCGAGGCGCAACTGTTTTTCCCGGCGCGAATGGTGAGTTCACTGTCGCGCTTTCTGACCGGCATCGATATTCATCCGGGGGCGCGGATCGGGCGGCATCTGTTTATCGACCACAGCTTCACGGTGATCGGCGAAACTTCCGACATCGGCAATAATGTGACGATTTATCAGTGTGTAACCCTGGGCGGCACCAATCCGGCCAATGGCGTGGGCGGCAAGCGTCACCCGACGCTGGCGGATGATGTGATCGTCGGATCGGGCGCGCAGATCCTGGGCCCGATCACCGTGGGTCGCCGCGCGCGCGTGGGCGCCAATGCGGTGGTGACCGAGGATGTGCCCGAGGGGGCGACGATGGTCGGGGTCAAGGCGCGCTCGACGCTGGTGGCGGCCGAAACCTATGCCCGCGCGTTCATGCCATATGGCACGCCTTGCCAGGAGCCTTGCGATCCGGGGACGGCGCGGATCGACGCCTTGGAAGGGGAAGTTGCGGAATTGAAGGCGCGGCTGGAGGCATTGCTCGGGTCGGATGCAGCGCGGCCCGTCGTCATGCGTCCGTCCGGGCGGAGCTGAGCCGGATGGCCACGGGCGAGGGGGCACATGCGTCTGCCGGGCAAGCCACGATCATCGCTTTTCCTGCCCGGCATGCAGTGCAGATCGGTTTCGACCGGTTGGAACTGGCGCGCATCCTCGACTTGTATGGACGGATGGTCGCGGCGGGCGAATGGCGCGATTACGCGATGAATTTCGGGCGCGATGCGGCGAGTTTCAGCGCCTTTCGCCGCGCTGCCGAACGCCCGCAGGCGCGGATCGAGAAGCAGCCGGCATTGCGCGGCAAGCAGGGGATGTGGACGCTGTTCGGTGATGCCGGGCAGGTGCTGAAGCGCGGGCATGAACTGGCAGGCGTGTTGTTTCCGCTCGAGCGCAAACTGGTGAAACTGGTCAAGCCCTGACGTCCTAAAATATCTCCGTCAGCCCGGCCTTGAGCCGGGCCAAGGCTGCCTTTTTGCA
>CAXTOI010000518.1:0-929 GCA_964245645.1 uncultured Novosphingobium sp.
ACCTTGCCCGGGATCGATCGCCCGGCGCTGGCGGCGCTGCTGCCGACACTGGGCGACAATGACGTGGTCATGCTCGATCTGGGCGCGAATACCGAATGCGACGCCCGCAATCTGGTGCAATTCGCGATCATGGGTGCGGCCTATTCGGCCATCGCCACCGGCCGTGCCGAGCCGCGCGTGCGGCTGCTCAACATCGGCAGCGAAGAAACCAAGGGCACTGAAACGCTGCACGACGCGGCCAACCAGTTGCGCGCGGCCGGCGCGCAACTGGCGATGTCGTTCGACGGCTATATAGAGGCCGACAAGCTCGCCACCGGCGACGTCGATGTCGTGGTGTCCGACGGTTTTTCGGGCAATATCGCCCTGAAGGCGGTGGAAGGCACCGCCCGCTTCGTCGCCGATGTGCTGCGCCGCAGTTTCGCCAGTTCGCTGCGATCCAAGATCGGTTTTCTGATCTCGCGGCCGGCCACCGAATTGCTGCGCCACCACCTCGACCCCAACAATCATAATGGCGCGGTGTTTCTCGGGCTCGGCGGGCTGGTGGTCAAAAGCCACGGCAACGCCAGCGCTGTGGGGGTGGCCAATGCCATCGACCTGACCGCCCGCCTGCTGGAGGAAAACCTGACCGAACGGATCACTGCCGATCTGGCGCGGCTCGGCCCGGCGCAGTGGAGCGGAAGACGACCGATCGCCGAAGTGACGCCGCAAGCCGTGCCCCAGGCCGCTTCGGGTGCCAATATATGACGCTTCGCTCCGTGGTGATCGGCACCGGCTCGGCGTTGCCGGCCCGTTCGCTCGGCAATGCGGAGCTGGCCGAGCAGCTCGACACCAGCGACGAATGGATCGTCAGCCGCACCGGCATCCGTAACCGCCATATCGCCGGCGAGGGCGAGACGACGGCAACGCTGGCCACCGCGGCGGCGCGCGCG
>CAXTOI010000518.1:939-2791 GCA_964245645.1 uncultured Novosphingobium sp.
CGGATTGGGGGTTGAGCGCCAGAGCTTCCGTGGGCGGCGCGCGTCGCGCTGGCGGCTGCCGGGATAGAGCCGGGCGCGATCGGGCTGATCGTGCTGGCCACCGCCACCCCCGACCAGACCTTCCCGGCAACCGCCACCATTGTCCAGCACGAGCTGGGCTGCCACGGCGGTATTGCCTTCGATGTCGCGGCGGTATGTTCGGGGTTCCTTTACGCCCTGGCTGTCGCTGATTCGATGCTGCGCACCGGCATGGCCCAACATGCGCTGGTGATCGGCGCCGAGACTTTCAGCCGCATCCTGGATTGGGAAGACCGGGCCACCTGCGTGCTGTTCGGCGACGGCGCCGGCGCGGTCGTGCTGGCCGCGCGCGACAGCGACGACAGCGCCGGACCGGGCATCCTGGCGACCCGGCTGCATGCCGATGGCAATCATAACCAGCTGCTGTTCGTGGACGGGGGACCATCGACCACGGGCACCGTCGGCAAGCTGCGGATGAAGGGCAAGGACGTATTCCGCCACGCCGTCACCAATCTGGCGGAGGTGCTGGACGAAGTGCTGGACGAAGTCGGGCTGACCGCGGACGATATCGACTGGCTGGTGCCGCATCAGGCCAATGCCCGCATCCTCGAGGCGACGGCGCGCAAGCTGCATATGTCGCCTGACAAGGTGGTGGTGACGATCGATCGCCATGCCAACACGTCAGCGGCATCGGTGCCGTTGGCGCTCGACACGGCGGTGCGGGATGGCAGGATCAAGCCTGGACAGTTGGTGATGCTGGAAGCCATGGGCGGCGGGTTTGCCTGGGGTGCCAGCCTCGTGCGGATGTAGGTCGAAGCTGCGATCGTTCCTTGGTCGGAAACAAATTCCACAAATCTGTCGGATTTTCTGCAATCGGGCCTATTTCCGAGGCGCTTTGCATTGCCAATGTCCTGACATTGTATATAGTTGCGACTCAGATGTGAGCAAATGGATCGGGGAAAAAGTGCGCTCCATGAAAACCCTTACGCGCGCGGATCTCGCCGATGCGATAAATCGCCGGCTGGGGCTTTCCCGGTCTGAATCGCTGACGATGGTCGAATCCATCCTGGAGATGATGGGAGACGCGCTGGCCGAGGGCGAAAACGTCAAGATCTCCGGTTTCGGCACCTTCCTGCTGCGTGACAAGACCGAACGGCTGGGACGCAATCCGAAAACCGGGATCGAGGTTCCGATCACGCCGCGCCGCGTCTTGACGTTTCGCGCCAGCAAGATGCTGAAGGAGCGTGTTTCTAAAGTTTAGTGGGGTCTGGCTCAAAAGAAGAAAGCGGGTGCAAGTGGACAATACACGCGGGACGGCAGTTGGCGACCAGGGCAGCCTGGCGGATGATATTTTGACCGATGACATCGATCTGATGGAGATCGGCTTGACGCCAGGCACGGGATTTGACGATCACAAGGCCCCCGGGGCATTTCGCACGATCGGCGAAGTGGCGCGGGCGCTGGGCATCCGCCAGCATGTGCTGCGCTATTGGGAAGAACAGTTCCCCACGCTGTCTCCCGTCAAGCGCAGCGGCAATCGGCGCTATTACCGTCCCGAAGATGTCGCCTTGATCGAAAAGATCGACCGGCTGGTGCATCACGAAGGATACACCCTGCGCGGCGCGCGTCTGGCGCTCGAACCTGCGCAGAAGAAAGGCAAGCGCGCTGCAGCCGATGTGCCTGCGGATGCGGCGATGAGGCCGGCGAGTGACGCGCCCGAAGCTTCCGCCGCAACCCAGGCATGGGTGGATGACCTGCTGGCCATTCGTGCGACGCTGACCGCCGCGCTCGCCGCATAAACCCTCCACGCCACATAGGCCGCATTCTTCCCTTC
>CAXTOI010000519.1:0-2785 GCA_964245645.1 uncultured Novosphingobium sp.
GATCTACGCAATCTGGGTGCGAAACGGACGCTGGTGCTGATCGATGGGCGCCGCATGGTGCCCGGCGATATCAACGGCGTGGTCGACATCGATGCTATTCCGTCCGCGCTGATCAAGCGGGTCGATATCCTGACCGGCGGTGCTTCCTCGGTGTATGGCGCGGACGCCATTTCGGGCGTGGTCAACTTCGTGCTGGATGACAAATTTACTGGCCTTGCCGGCGATATCAGCGACCAGATCACCAATTACGGCGATGCACATCAGCTCAATGCCAGCGTGACCTTCGGCACGGAACTGGGCGATACCGGGGGCCATTTCGTGCTGGCCGGCCAATACACCAAGCGCGACGGGGTGTATCAATCGGCGCGCGCCTATTCGGCAACCAATCTGGCTTATGATCCGACCACCGGTTTCTCGCCGTCGGGTTCGAGCAACACCGTACCCACCGTAATTGAGATTAATTCCGGTCGTTATCAGGTCAATAGCGCCGGTAATTTCGGGCCCTATACCACGCCATACAATTTCAATCCGGCCAACTATCTGGAAACGCCGCTCAGCAAATATACAATCATGGGTATGTTCACGATACCGGTGACCGAAAATATCGAGTTCTATTCGCGCGGGAGCTATACCCACTCCACGATCAACGAAGTCCTGGCGCCGACCGCGACAGCAGGTTTCAACTTTATCATCTCTCCCAATAACCCCTTTCTGACCCCTAGCACTTCTGCTTTGATCTTCGGCGATCCCAATAATCTGAACGCGGATGGTACGGCTAACGTCGCCATTCGCCGCCGCATCATCGAAACGCTCGGCCTGGGTGGGCGTGACGATAATTTCACCACCAACGTGACTCACGGGATCATCGGATTCCGGGGGACCACCGGCACCGATTTCAAATGGGATATCTTTGCCGAATATGGTGAATCCAAGCAGCATCAGGATCTGCTGAACGACATCAGCCTCATTCGCACAACGGCCGCGCTCAATGCAGTTCCTGGCGCTAATGGGCCGGTCTGCGCCGATCCCACTGCGGTCGGCTGTATTCCGATCAACCTGTTTACCACCGCAGCAATCCCGTCCAATGCGCTCAATTATATTCTGGAAAACGGTACGCAGGATAACAGCTATACGCAGCTCGTTACCGGTGGCAATATCGGCGGCACACTCGGCTTCCTGAAAAGCCCGTTTGCGGAAAAAGCCGCCGCCGTGTCGGTTGGTGTCGAATATCGGCGTGAGACGGGCAGCCAGTCGGTCAGTTCGAACTACGGTTCGGGCGACATGATCTACTTTGGCCAGGGCACCGAGGTTCCCGAAGCCTCGTTCAATGCCAAGGAAGTCTTCGGCGAGCTGCAAATGCCGGTCGTCTCGGACAAGCCCTTTTTCCAGGCCCTGGATATCGAAGGCGGCATCCGCTATTCGGCTTATGAAAACAACACCATCGACGGCGAAGGCAAGTATAATGCTTTGACCTTCAAGGGCGGCGGTGACTGGAGCCCGGTGCAGGGCGTGCGGTTTCGCGCGATCTTCAACCGCGCCATTCGCGACCCCAACATCAACGAGCTGAATTCACCGCTGGTGCAGGGCAACGAGGATGCACTGTCCACTGATCCATGCTCGGGCGGCGCGCCAAGAACCAACGCCGCGCTCGCGGCCAAGTGTATCGCGCAAGGCGCTTCGGCGAGCATCGTCAACAATGGCATCATTCAGGATGTCACCGCCAACCAGGCTCAGGCGCAGACTGGCGGTAACCCTGAACTGAAGCCCGAAAGAGCGGATACCTGGACTTTTGGCGTGGTCCTGTCGCCCCCATCGATCCGGGCGCTGCATATCACGGTCGATTATTACAAGATCAACCTGACCAACGCGATAACCTCGGACAGCGCGCAGGATATCTTCAACCAGTGCTTCGATAATAATAACGCCAGCTTCTGCAGTCTTATCAAGCGCAATCCCATCACGGGCCAGCTCACGGGTACGGTTACTTCGGGCGTCATTGAATCGCTCGTCAATATCGCGGGAATCAAGACCAACGGTATCGATGTGTCGGCGGACTACAAATTGCGCCTGGCACATGATTCTTCACTGACTTTCGCAGTGAACGGCACTTATATCACGAAGTGGCAGTATCAGGCCAACTCGGCCACCCCGGCGATTTCTTGCCTGGGCAAGTTTGGTAACGACTGTTCGCCGGGTGCCGGGGTGTATGGCAACCTGACCGGTGCGCCAATACCGCGATGGAAGCATGTGGCTTCGGCTACTTATGAGAATGGGCCGTTCGGATTTTATCTGGCATGGCGCTATATCAGCCCCGAAAATCCAGATGCGGACACATCTGCTCCGCACATCCCATCCTATTCGTGGTTCGACAGCACGGCGAGCTTCAAGGTTAACGAACACTTCACCATGCGGGTTGGCGTGCAGAACATGTTCAACATCGACCCGCCGGTGGTGGGTGGTGCGGCCGGTTCGACCGGGGCCAACTCGGGCAATACCTTCCCGCAGACCTATGATCCGCTGGGCCGGACGTTCTTTGCGAACGCCAGCGTGAAGTTCTAACCTAACCCCAACCTCGTGATTACCCCGCGTGTGCCGGCCACACGCGGGGTTTATTCGTAGAAGCGCACCGCGATTCCGCTGTCGTCGCGATGGAACGTGACTGCGACATCGTAAAGTTGGCTCAACGAATCGGCGCTGACGGCTGCAGCGACTGGCCCTGCCCACCGCACTCGCCCATCCTTGATCGCGACGACATCGTCGGCAAAGCGCAGGGCCAGGTCTATTT
>CAXTOI010000520.1:0-2782 GCA_964245645.1 uncultured Novosphingobium sp.
GGGTTGGGGGTGGGGGAGCAAGGCCGATAGGCCGCGCGTCGATGTCAGCGTTGATAACCCTTCTCGAACAGGGAGGGAGCTATGTGGTATAAGCCTCCATTCCCCTGGTGCGCCGGAACGCGCGATGCCTTGCGTTCATTGACCGATGAGGTGAAGCGCCAGCGACCGCCGATGCGGCGCGCGCCGATGCTCGAACAGATAGATACCCTGCCACGTGCCAAGCGCCAGGCTGCCGGCGATGATGGGAATCGACAAGTGAACCTGGGTCAGCGCGGTGCGCAGATGCGCGGGCATATCGTCGGGCCCTTCATCGTCATGGGCATAGGCCGCCGGATCTTCCGGCGCGATCCGCGCGAAATAGTCTTCGATGTCGCTCCTTACTTCCGGCGCCGCGTTTTCCTGGATCAGCAGCGAGGCTGACGTGTGCCGGCAGAATATCGTCAGCAGGCCGTCCGAGATGCGTGCAGCCCCGACCCAGGCCCGTATCTTGTCGGTGACTTCCAGCAGCCCTTGTCTTCTCGTATCGATGATCAAGGTGGCAACAGCCTGCTTCATGCCAGTCAAACCCGTTCGCGCCCGCCCCGTTCCATGCCTGGTCGGCATCAAAGGGGTGTCTTTCCCACCCATGTCCAATACCGCTAGGGTCTTTCCGGGTAAGCGGGCTGGCACCGACTCGACGTCGGTTGGAAAGACCCTAAGGTCAAGCAGGGGAGCACAGACCATGTCAAAGGCCAGGATCGATCCCGCTGCGCCGGCGGATCAACCCGATCGCGAGCAATTGCGCCGGATCGTCGATGGCCTCGGCGATGGGGTCATCCTGATCGAGCCTGATGGGCGGATCGTCTGGGCAAACGAAGCGGCGCTGGCCATGCATGGCTGCACGACGCCGAGCCAGTTCGGCGATACCGTCGCCGAGTACCGCCAGCGCTTCGATCTGTGCCTGCGCAACGGCGCGCCGCTGACGGCCGATGCTTATCCCATGGCGCGTTTGTGCCGGGGGGAAGTGTTTCACGATCTGGTGCTGAACGTCCACAAGGCGGGCCAGAACGAGCCCGACTGGATCCACCGCGAGCGCGGGCTCATCCTGAACCGCGACGGCCAAGCGGATTGTCTGGTGCTGATCACCTGCGATGCAACCGAGGCGTTCGAGGCCGAAGAGCGCTTCGAGTGCATGTTCAACGCCAATCCCGCGCCCGCGCTGATCGTGCGGCTGGCCGATCTGCGCTATGTCCGGGTCAATGAGGGGTTTCTGGAGCTGTCCGGCTGGAGCCGTGAGCAGATCATCGGCCGCTCGATGTACGACTTCGACATTCTCGCACAAGCGGCCGAGAAGGATAAGGCCAAGGCTCGCCTGGCCAGCGGCGAGCCGATCTCGCAGATGGAGGCGGATCTGCCGCTGCCGGGCGGCGACACCAAGCTCGTGCTGTTGGCGGGCCATCCGGCGGAGATGGCGAACAACGAGCCATGCATCATCTTCACCTTTGCCGATCTGGAGCCGCGCCGCCGCGCCGAGATGGCCTTGCGCCAAAGCGAGGAACGCTTTGCCACCGCGTTTCGCTTCGCGCCGGTGCCGATGCTGCTGACCAGCCTGGACGGGCACCGTATCCTCAACGTCAATCATGCTTTTCTGGCGCTGACCGACTGGGGCCACGACAGCGTCATCGGGCGCAAGCCGGCCGAAATCGAGCTGTTCGAAAGCGCGGCGACGCGGCGCGAGATCGAGAAGAAGGTAGCCGAAAGCGGATCCTTCCGCGGTTATGAGCTGCAGGTGAAAACGCGGACCGGCGCCCTGGTCACTTGCTTGGCATCCGCCGAGACGGTGACGATCAACGGCCAGTATTGCATCCTGGGCGCCTTCCAGGACATCAGCGAGCGCAAGCGCACCGAGCTCGACCTGATCGCCGCGATTGAAGGCGCGATGCAGGATTCCAGCTGGCTGAGCCAGAAGATCATGGACCGGATGGCAGCGCTGCGCGGCGGCGCGCCCAAGCGCAGTTCAGCGCCGGCCTCGTCCGAACTGACGGCGCGTGAGCGCGAAGTGCTGGGCCTGGTCACCAAGGGCAAGACCGACGAAGCCATCGCCGAAGCGCTGTCGCTCAGCCGCAACACCGTGCGCAATCATGTCGCCCGGCTCTATGCCAAGATCGGCGCCCACAGCCGGGCCGAAGCGATCATCTGGGCCCGCGACCGCGGACACCAGCTCGGCGCTAACAACAGCAAATAAATCGTACAGATAG
Source organism: uncultured Novosphingobium sp. (assembly GCA_964245645.1). Lineage (GTDB taxonomy): Bacteria > Pseudomonadota > Alphaproteobacteria > Sphingomonadales > Sphingomonadaceae > Novosphingobium. The sequence continues at coordinate 2,238 of CAXTOI010000520.1, forward strand.
GTGCGCAGGCACCCATTGCACAGGTGCAGGCGCATCTTTGGCAACCTGTTCGGGGCGCCTATTTCTCCCTCAGCCCGGGAAGCTCCCCGGCATGAAAGGAGAATTTGTTATGTCTATCCTCGCATGGATCATCCTTGGCCTGATCGCCGGCTTCATCGGCAGCAAGATCGTCAATCGCAGCGGCGAAGGCGTGATGCTCGACATCGTCCTGGGCGTCATCGGCGCCGTCGTCGGCGGCTTTCTGTTCAACCAGTTCGGCGCGGCCGGCGTGACCGGCCTCAATGTCTACAGCCTGTTCGTGGCCGTTATCGGCGCGATCGTGGTCCTGGTGCTGTACCACGTGGTGATCCGCGGCAGCGTCCGCTGAGCAGCATTCGACCAACACCTCGACCAACAACCACTTCCACACAAGCCCGGCCGGTTTGCGGCCGGGCACCAGGAGAATTATCATGACCGAGACAATCACCGGCCTGTTCGATCGCTACGACGACGCACGCCGTGCAGTTCAGGATCTCGAAGCCGCCGGCGTCGTGCACCGCGACATC
>CAXTOI010000521.1:0-1349 GCA_964245645.1 uncultured Novosphingobium sp.
CCGGGGGAGGTGGCAGTGCAAACCGTACGCCACCGGTCGCCCGCCCAATAAACCCAAAAAGCGCCGCCTCGCTAAAAAACCGGATCAAACTCGGGCGGCAACTCACCAGGATCACCCGGCTGCCCCGGCACATGAATCCCGCACTCGGTCTTCTCCCAGCCGCGCCAGCGCCCCGAGCGCGGATCTTCCCCCGCCGCCACCTTGCTGGTGCACGGCGAACACCCGATCGACGGATACCCCTGCGCCACCAGCGGATGCACCGGCAGCCCATGCTCCGCGAAATAAGCAGCCAGAATTTCGCTGTTCCAGTCAGCCAGCGGATTGATCTTCAGCCGTCCCTGGCTGTCGGACCGGTCGATCTCGAAGCGCGGCAGCCCCGCCCGCGTCGCCGACTGAAACCCCTTGCGCCCGGTAATCGTCGCATCCAGATCGACCAGCGCTTTCGCCAACGGCTGCACCTTGCGAATCTCGCAGCAGCCATCGGGATCGTAAGACCAGCGCAGCCCGCTTTCGTCGCGCCTGCGCAGTGCCTCGGCATCGGGCACCAAATTCACCACGTTCAGCCCCAGCCGCGCGATCAGCAAGTCACGATAGGCCAGCGTTTCGGGAAAATGCTTGCCCGTCTCCAGAAACAGCACCGGGGTTGCCGGATCGACACTGGCGATCAGATGCAACAGCACCGCGCTTTCGGCACCGAAGCTGGACACGACCGCGACATCCCCTGCGACGCGGTCTTTCAACACCCCGGCCAGCATTTCCCGCGTATCGGCCCCGCGATACAACCGGTTGAGCCGCACCGCATCGGCCTCGCCGAACCGCGGCCCGGTATCGATGCGATCGATGACCCTGGCAGCGATGCTACTCATGGCGCACACCATGGCGCCCGTTTTCCGACTGGCGCTTGGCCCAGATCGGCGCGCGGTTCACGGTCGTGGCCTGATAGATCTCGGGCCAGCGCTCCAGCGCCGCCTGCGCATCCCGATCATCCATCGGCACATCGGGCGCGAAGCTGTCGAACCCGCAGCGGACCAGCGCCGCCAACTGGTCCACCGCCACATCGCCCACCGCGCGCAATTCACCGCTGAAGCCCGCCTCGCGCAGTAACCGCGCCGAAGAATACCCGCGCCCATCGCCGAACACCGGAAAATTCACCTCGACCAGCTTCAACCGCCCCAGCACCGGCAGCAGCCCGCGCGCATCGTCACCCGGCTCGATCCGCACCGCCGACGCATTGGTCTGCGCATCGAAGGCATCGACGGTCACCGCCGGATCGGACACCACTTCATCGCTGCGAAAGCGCAATTGCGGCTCAACCATAGATCGCCTCCTTGAACGGCGCCATGCCGATG
>CAXTOI010000521.1:1359-2766 GCA_964245645.1 uncultured Novosphingobium sp.
TATAAGTATCGAGAAACCGTTCCGCGCCCTGCTTGTTGGCCAGATAGACATCGGTCGCCTTGTCGATCGCGCCGACGATGCCGTCCTCATCGAACCCCGGCCCGGTAATCTGCCCCAGCGACGTATCCGCGCCCTCGCTGCCGCCGAGCAGCAACTGGTAATTCTCGACCCCACGCCGATCGACCCCCAGCACACCGATATGCCCCGCATGGTGATGCCCGCAGGCATTGATGCAGCCCGAAATCTTCAGCTTCAGCTCGCCCAGCGCGTCTTGCTTGCCCACGAACCGCTCGGAAATCTTCTGCGCCAGCGGGATCGACCGCGCATTGGCCAGGCTGCAATAATCCAGCCCCGGGCAAGCGATGATATCGCCGATGCCATCCAGGTTGGCCGTAGCCAGCCCCGCCGCACCCAGTTGCTGCCACAGCGCGTGCAGGTCGGCCTGCCGAACATGCGGCAGCACGATGTTCTGCGCATGCGTCACCCGCAATTCGTCAAAGCTATACGCCTTGGCCAGATCGGCCATCAGCCTGATCTGATCCGCGCTGGCATCGCCGGGAATGCCGCCGACCGGCTTCAAGCTGATCGTGGCGATGGCATAACCCGGTGCCTTGTGCTTCGCGACGTTGCGATCCAGCCACAGCGCAAATTCGGGATCGCTGCGGTCGGGCGCGTCACCCGCTGCCTCGAACGCGGGATCTTCGAAATACCCCCTGATCCGTTCCAGCTCCGCCAGCGGCGGCTCTATTCCCTGCGTCTGGAGATGCGCGAACTCCGCCGCAACCTGCCGCGTATATTCGTCCTTGCCCAGTTCATGGACCAGGATCTTGATCCGCGCCTTGTACTTATTATCCCGCCGCCCATAGCGATTATACACCCGCAAGCAGGCCTCGGCATAGGTAATCAGCTGGTCGAGCGGCACGAAGCCATTGATCAGCGGCGCGATCATCGGCGTCCGCCCCATGCCGCCACCGACGTAGAACGCGCAGCCCAGCTCGCCCGCATCATTGCGCACGATCTGGATACCGATATCATGCAACCGCATCGCCGCGCGATCGGTCTCCGACGCGATCACCGCAAATTTGAACTTGCGCGGCAGCATCGTGAACTCGGGGTGAAAGCTCGACCACTGCCGCAGCAACTCGGCATAAGGCCGCGGATCGGCCACCTCGTCCGCCGCCGCGCCGGCATATTGATCGCTGCTGATATTGCGGATGCAATTGCCGCTGGTCTGGATCGCATGCATCTCGACCTTGGCCAGATCGGCCAGGATATCCGGCGCTTCCTCCAGCTTGATCCAATTGTACTGAATGTTCTGCCGCGTGGTGAAATGCCCATAGCCGCGGTCATACTTATCGGCGATATCGCCCAGCGCCCGCATCTGCGCCGAACTGAGCGTCCCATAAG
>CAXTOI010000522.1:0-2762 GCA_964245645.1 uncultured Novosphingobium sp.
GGGTACCGCGCTGCCCCGCCGCATCGCCGTCGAAACACAGCACCGGCGTTTCCACCAGCCGCCACAGCAATTCGATCTGGCTCTCGGTCAGCGCGGTACCCAGCGGCGCCACGCATTCGCCATAGCCCGCCGCGGCCAGGGCAACCACGTCCATATAGCCCTCGACGACGATCAGCCGCGCGTTCTGGCGGGACGCCGGCCCGGCGCGATGCAGGTTGTACAGCGTGCGCCCCTTGTCGAACAACGGCGTATCGGGCGAATTGAGATATTTGGGCGCGTCGGTTTTGGTCTTGTCGAGGATGCGGCCGCCAAAGGCGATCACGCGCCCGCGCGCATCCGCGATCGGCAGCATCAGCCGCCCCCGGAACCGGTCGTATGGTTCGCGCTCATCGACGGCGATGCGCAAGCCCGCCTCGATCAGCAACTCCTCGGAAAATTGCGACAGCGCGGCCGGCAACGCCTGCCGCCCCTCCGGCGCATAGCCGAAGCCGAACCGCGCCAGAGTATGCGCATCGAAGCCGCGCGTCTCCAGATAGGCCCGCGCTGGGGCGCCATCGGCGCCGGCCAGCTGCGCCACAAACCACTCCTGCGCCGCCGCCATGACCTCATGCAGGCCCGCGCGAACATCTGCCTTGCGCGCTTCGCCCGGCTCCATCGCCGGCAGTTCCATGCCCGCCTCGGCCGCCAGTTCCTTGACCGCATCCATGAACCCCAGCCCGCGCTGGTCGGTCATCCAGCGGATGGCGTCGCCATGCGCCCCGCAACCAAAGCAATGGTAGAAACCCTTGGCATCGTTGACCGTGAAGCTGGGTGATTTCTCATTATGAAACGGGCAGCACGCCTTGAATTCATGCCCCGCCTTGGTCAGCCGCGTCGTGCGTCCAATCACCCCCGACAAGCTGATCCGCGCGCGTAATTCATCCAGCCATTGCGGCGAAAGCGCCACCTAGACCAGGGCTGCTTTGACGAGCCCGCTCGCCTTGCTTATATCGAGCTGCGCGCCATGCCGCGCCTTCAACTCGGCCATCACCCGGCCCATGTCCTTCATGCCAGCGGCGTTCAACTCGGCCTTGATCTCCAGGATAGCAGCAGTGGTCGCGGCTTCGGTCAGCTGTTGTGGCTGGAACTCCTCGATCACCGCCAGTTCGGCGGTTTCCGCCTCGGCCAGTTCGCCACGACCACCCTGCTGAAACAGCGCGATCGATTCGCGGCGCTGCTTGCCCATCTTTTGCAGCACATCGACGACCAGCGCATCGTCGTCGGGCAATTGCGCGGCAGTGCGCAGCTCGATATCGCGATCCTTCAGTCTGGCCAGGATCAGCCGCAAGGCAGCTAGGCGCGGCTTGTCGCCGGATTTCATGGCTGCGATCTGGGCCGCCTTGATCGAGTCGCGAATCATGATGTGGTCATTCCTGTGATGGTTACCGATGCCCATTGATCGCGAGCCATCCCCTCCCGTAGGATCAGGTGTGCCGCTGGCGTTATCCCGTTGATAGCCGGTATTCGCGTCCTTTCCTAGGTTGACGCCGCGCTAGCCGGGGTTTAGCTGCCATCGCTTAGCACCATCGCCAGAATTCCTGTACGGAGCGCCCTCCCATGGCCGACCCCGCCTTTCCGCATGCGCCACAACCTGCCGGGGCCACCGGCGTGCTGGTGCTGGCGGATGGCCATGTCGCCTGGGGGCGCGGCTTCGGCGCTGCCTGCAGTGCGGTGGGCGAAGTCTGCTTCAACACGGCGATGACCGGCTATCAGGAAGTCATGACCGACCCGTCCTATGCGGGCCAAATCGTCACCTTCACCTTTCCGCACATCGGCAATGTCGGCGTCAACGACGATGACTTCGAGTCGCGCGCTGCCGGCGCGGTCGGCTGCATCTTGCGCGAAGACGCGACCGCACCGTCGAACTTCCGCGCGCACGGCAGCTTCGGCGAATGGCTCGAGGCACAAGGCAAGATCGGGCTAGCCGGGCTCGACACCCGCGCGCTGACTCGCCGCATCCGTTTGTCCGGCGCGCCCAATGCGGTGATCGCGCATGATCGGGCGGGCAAGTTCGACATTCCCGCGCTGCTCGAACAAGCGCGCTGCTGGCCCGGCCTGCTGGGGATGGATCTGGCCAAAGTCGTCACGCGCGCCGACGAGCAGCCATGGGAGGGCGGCACCTGGACGCTGGGCAGCGGCTATGCCAGCAGCCCCGATGCGCCGCATCCGCATGTCGTCGCCATCGATTATGGCGCCAAGGACAATATCTTCAGGAACCTGGTGAAGTCAGGCGCGAAAGTGACCGTGGTGCCCGCCGAAATTCCGCTGGACGATCTGCTGGCCTTGAACCCCGCCGGTGTGTTCCTGTCAAACGGGCCGGGCGATCCCGCCGCCACGGGGGACTATGCCGTACCGGTGATCCAGGGCCTGCTGGAGCGAGACATCCCGGTGTTCGGCATCTGCCTGGGCCATCAGTTGCTGGCGATCGCCGCTGGCGGGCGCACGATCAAGATGGACCAGGGCCACCGTGGTGCCAACCATCCGGTCAAGCGAATGAGCGACGATGTCGTCGAGATCACCAGCATGAACCATGGCTTTGCGGTCGATAACACCGCGCTGCCGGACAACATCGTCGAAACCCATGTCTCGCTGTTCGACGGCAGCAATGCCGGGATCGCGATCAAGGACAAACGCGCGTTTGGGGTGCAATACCATCCGGAGGCCAGCCCCGGGCCGCGCGACAGTTTCTATCTGTTCGATCGGTTCGTCGGAATGTTGAAGTG
>CAXTOI010000523.1:0-1472 GCA_964245645.1 uncultured Novosphingobium sp.
GTCGGCGAACTGGATGTGGGTCTTGTTGGGGCCAAAATTGCCGATCGGCCCAGCTAGCAGGACTATCACCACTCCAATCAGTAACAGCCGAATCGGTGGTACCTGTGTAGCGCGCTTGCCGGCAAGATATTCGTGAGTCAGTTGTGCAGGTGCCACGACCAGCCGCCGGAACGTCGTCCATAGCCGGCCATCGGCATCAGTCAGGCCTTCCCATGTCTCGACGGCCAGATGTCGAATCGAACGGTGATGATCAGCGTCTTTTTGGCCACACGCATGACACCAGGGCCCCTGCAATACGGTGTCGCAGTTAGGGCAGACAGAATGGCGCAGCGATCCATCGCTGCCGTTCATGGCGACGCCCCCCCCCTGCTTCGATTTCCGTGCGGCAGGACTTGAAATTATCGCATCCATTTTCACGTTACAATCGTTTTGATGATGCGGGCCGCGCAAGCGCATCCTCTAACGAGTCACGGTTCTTTGTTTAACTTCCGCACTCCCGACGGAGCGTTTGGTAATGAAGCTTTCGCTTTTTACTCAGAGGATAGCGGGAAGCGCTTGGTGCAGTGATCGCAGCGCAACCCGCGCCATGTCCAGTTGCGACGGCTGCCTGGGCAAGCGGACAGCGACGCTGGCCGTTGGTTATGGGAGCCGTCAGCGCTTTTTTGCCGGACCCGTAGCCACAACTATGCACCTCGAAGCATCGTTCACGTCGCAGAAGTACGACATTCCAGGCTTCATCGGTTTCGGAAAAGTAATCGGCACACAAAGGCCGCCAATTGTTTTGCAGACTGGCCCTGATAGGCCTTGTTGGCAAATTGTTCTGCCACCCACATGCGCGGAGCCCGGACCGCAATTAGCCCCCGTAGCATACGCAGTGTCACAAAAGCCGCCGAGGGCAACTGCTAGAAGCAAGTAAGGAACAAACCGCATGATTATCCCCGTTGAGGTTAAAGGCAGTTCAGTTAGGCGCAATATTGCTGCAGCTCAACCAACAATATCACAAACAGTTTGCGGGCAGAATCATTTAGGGAAAGACTTGGCACAGCGCCAAACGATACCGCGGGATGGCGAAATGGTCCTGACCCACCCACCCTAACGAGTCCATCGCCCGGTTGTAGCAATCGTGAGCTAGCGTTCGCATCTCCTGGACGCAATCACTTTCAATCGCTAAGGACTCGCGCGTCCACTGCGCGAACTGATCTGGCGACGGCATCTGCTGGATGCGAATCTGCCCCAACATCCGGTTCCAAGCCTTTAGCCAGACACGATGCTGCGCAGCGCAGTCATCAAGCCGGAACAGCGCCTGGATTATGCCCGCCATAGTAACAACAATTGCCGCAGCTTTCGCCGTTTCGGTGCCATTTGACAATAGGCTGACGAACGCCCCGGCACCGCCCATCAGGATAATAAGCGTGATCAGTGTGCTAACCAGACTCAGGAAAGCCGAGCGGCGTCGATGGTAGCGCGACGAT
>CAXTOI010000523.1:1482-2746 GCA_964245645.1 uncultured Novosphingobium sp.
ACCTCGGCCCGGAAGAGAAGATCATTGCGGTCCATAAACGAAACCTCATTTTTTGCCGGCCGGCGGTTTAGGCGGCGGGCGATCGAACGAAACGGTTGTCTGGTGGCCTTTTTGATAGTTTTGCTTACCGCCCTTATCCTGAGCCAAACCCCGGCCGCTATCGGCCTTACCAAGGTTGCCACCATCCTTATGCTTCGTCACACCCAGCCCCCCGAAAGTCAGCGTTGAGTATTCAGCACTTTCCGACAGCGGAGTCGAGCGACAGCATCAGAGCATCTTTTCATCCCTTCGGTGGGACACCTCCATCGGCGGCATCCCCTTAATCCGCCATCGCGTGGCTGATAGCGCCGTGCTTTGTGTGTACCGTGGCCCGCGTCCCCGGAGGCGCGTTCTTGAACTCGACCACCACGCGATGCACGTAATCGCGGGTTTCCTTGATCGGGATATGATTGGCGAAGTCAGCATCGCTGATCTGGCCTTTGCGCGGGTCGCCGAAGCGCCGTGTCCATTTATCGACCCGGCCTTCGCCGGCATTGTAAGCCGCCGTAGCCAGCGTCTCATCGGCGCCGTACCGGTTCATTAGCCACGCTAGGTATGACTGCCCCAGATGCCGGTTATAGCCTTCGTCATGCTTGTAGCGGCCAGGATCGAAAGTCTCACCAAGTCGCTCGGCTGTGATGCGCGCCGTGCCCGGCATGACTTGCATGACACCGATCGCGCCTTTGGGACTTACCTGCCATTGTCGCGAACGCTCGCCGAGATGTTCGATGCGTGAACTCAAGTCCATCGCGCTAGCCGTGCCGACGATGCTGCCGCTGGAAAGTCTGGAGATGCCACCGACCAAGTGGCCGACCGCGCCACTAAATTCTCTGACCGCCGGCTTAAAATCGCCATGCACTGCGCTGTCGAAGTCGCGCATGCCACCGACGATCACATCATCAGCCCGGCCGCTCATCAACCCCGCTGCGGACCGTCCGGCATAGTCCACGGTGCGATCGAACGCTTGGCTGGCGAGCACGCCATTCCTTGCGACGCGGCGCGCCATGGTGCCGACGCTATCGTCGAATACAACCGCTGTCTTGTCGGCGTTCTTCATGTCCGCAGACAACGCCTTGCCGCCTTGCGTGAACGCCGGGAGCGCAGCCAGGGGAATGCCCAGCGCACCTGCGGCAGTGCGGCGACCGGATGAGTTCTGCCTTTGCAGCGCATCGGATATCGCCGGCAGCATCGCCTCAGTATTCACCGTGCCATCAGCGTTCAGCTT
>CAXTOI010000524.1:0-2744 GCA_964245645.1 uncultured Novosphingobium sp.
GCCATAGGCGGCGCGTTCGTCATCGGGCCACAGATCGAGATAATCGCGCATCCGGATGGTGCCGAAATCTTCCAGCAGCACCAGCCCCCGGCTCGTGTCCTGGTGCAGGATCTGCGGCGCACGCATGGCGTTCGCGCCAAGCCATTCCGCCACGCGCAGGAACGGCCCGGGGTCTTCGTGGGGCGGCGGGGCGTCCATCATCATGGCGGTGCTATCGTCGCCTTGGCGCAGGCGAAAGTAGCGGCGGAACGAAGCATCGCCGGCCAGCGGTTCGACGGACGCACCGGACCACCCTGCGGTAGCCAGAAATTCCTCGATCCCGGCAGGCAAATTAGCGGTTACTGTCCCAGCCATGGCTCACGCATTAGCCAGTCGGGCCCTGCTTCGACAATGGCTGAGCGGCGCTCACTCACAGATTCGGTCGTAATTCGCAGGTTGATCGACAGGCATGCCGCTTCGTGGGCGAACCCTCCTCCCTTTTCAGGCCATTCGGCGATCAGCGCGGCACCGCGGCGGTAGTCGTCCAGGCCGATTTCGCCAGCCTCGGCCGGGTCGTCCAAACGGTAGAAGTCGGCATGAACCACCGGCAAGCGCACACATTGTTTATTATTGATATGGATTATAGCTATTTTTTGTGTATGCTCTTCGTCGGCATGGCCCAGCGCAAACAAAATTTCGCGCGCCATTGTGGTCTTGCCCGCACCCAATGTGCCGGTGAGCGCAACGACATCGCCCGGCTGCAACGCGGCGGCGATTCGCGCCGCGAGGCGTGCGGTTGCAGCGAGGTCGGGCAGCTCGACGATGACAGCATTGGTCACGGCAGTTCGACGATCGCCGCCGTCCCCGCGCCTGGCTCGGACAGCACTTCCAGCCGCCCGCCATGCGCCTCGATCAATTGCCGGGCCAGCGGCAAGCCCACCCCATGGTGCCGATCCACCGTCTTGCCATCGCCCGACAACTTCAGCCCGTCCAGCGCCAGCGCCAGCGTCGCCTGGTCCATGCCGGCGCCGCTGTCGGAGATCACGATCCGCGCCCGGTTTTCGCCGTTCAGCCGGCGGCGCGACAATTCCACCAGGATTCGTCCGCCGCGCGGCGTGGCGGCAATGGCATTGTCCACCAGATGGCCCAGCGCGCGCGCCAGCCGCAATGGATCGCCGCTGACTCGGCCCGAACTCTTGTTGCCGCGCAGGTCAAGCGTCAGATCACGGTCGGCGAGCACCCTGGCGCGTTCTTCCACGACCCGGGTCGCAAAGGGCAGCAGTTCGATATCCTCGCGCGCCAGCGGCAACGTGCCGGCTTCGCTCTGCGAGATATCGAGCACGTTTTCGATCTGATTCGTCAATCGCGACACGGCACCCAGGATCGCGGCGGCATAGTCCTGCCCGGCGGTGCTGAGTTCGCCGCCCTGCCCGGCTTGCAGCTGCCCGGCAAATCCGGCGATCGCCGCCAGCGGCTCGCGAAATTCATTGCTCATGTCGGCCAGGAACCGCGTCTTCATCACCGCCGCTTCGATCAGCCCGGCGTTGCGTTCGCGCAAGGCATCCTCGGCCTTCTGCGAATCGGTGATGTCCAGCACTGTCAGCAAGCCATTGCCATCGGGCAGCGGCACTCCGGCGAACTCCAGCGTACGGCCATCGGCCAGCGCCACCCGGCCCCCGGTCTGCTGGCGCTCCAGCGTGGCGGCGCGCACGACATCGCCCACGCTCTTGATCCGCGCCGGCTTGGCGAGGCCGGGGGCGATGCGCTCCAGCAGCGCCTCGATCCGCGGATGGGTGTCGAGCAATTCCGGATCGAGCCCCCAGGCCGCGGCAAAGCGCCGGTTCCACAACTGCAGCCGGCCATCGGGGGCAAATACCGCCAGCGCCTCGAACAGGCTGTCGAATGTCGCGGTGCGGGTGCGCAGCAGCGTGTCGCGCATGGCCGACAGATGCAGATGCTCGGTGCGATCCTCGACGATCAGCAGCAGCCCGCCATCGGGCAGCGGCTGCGCGACCACCCGCAGATGTGTGCCATCGGGCAGCGGCCACGCTTCTTCGAGCGCGGCATTGGCGGTAAACCACAAGCTCCGCTCGCGGCGCCAGGCGGGAAAATCGCGCGCCTCGGGCAAGCGTCCGGCTTCGCGAGCCATGTCCAGGATCTGCTCGAAGGTGGGCGGATTGACCACGCCGAGCGACTGCAGCGCGAACAATCGCTGGAAATGCTGATTGGCAAAGGCGATGTGCCGCCCGGCATTGAACTGCGCCACGCCTGCCGACAATTGATCGAGGATCGCCCGCTGCGCTTCACGAAAGGCGCGGAACGAACGCGACAGCTGCTCCATATCCTCGACATCGACCGCATAACCGGCGATGCCTTCGGACCCGAGCGGAAAATCGCTGATCCGCAGCGCGCGGCGTTCGCCGGCGATCGTGGCGGTGACCATGCGCTCGATCGGCATCTGCTGACGCGCGGCGGCCAGCGCTACCGCGGCAGGTTGCTGGCCGGCGGCCGGCTCGACCAGTTCGACGCCGGCAGCCACCACTTCGTCGCCATCGGCCCCGCTGACTGCCGCGACATAGGCCGAATTGACCAGCCGCAGCTGGCCGGCAGGACCGCGAAACCACATCGGGATCGGCGCCGCCTCGATCAAGCCGACCAGCCCGGCAAAGTCGGCACGGGCGCCCTCTGCCGCGTCGCGCAGCCGGGTCATTTCGGCTTCGCTGTCGCTGCTGTCGAACGCGCCGACCAGCGCCGCCCCACCCGGC
>CAXTOI010000525.1:0-2743 GCA_964245645.1 uncultured Novosphingobium sp.
GGGCGGTCGCCGTCGGGAGGGCCAGCAAGGGCCGCCTTGCCGGGCCGAGGCCGAGAGTGCCGACCAATGGCCGTGGGAGGCCGTCGGCGGATTGCCCTCCTTCGAGACTTCCGAGAACCTCCGGAAGCAGCTCTCCGACTCGCTCTCGAAGGAGGTCAAGTCGGCCTGGAGTGGGGACGGTCCGGCGGCGATCTTGCGGGTCGAATGCCCGCCGAGGGGCGAAGTCGAGGTGCTCGTGCGCGGGCCGGGCGGCGATCGCGGCCAGCCCAGGCCCGTAGCTGCTGACATGATCGTAGATCCTGCCGATGGCGGGCGCGCCAGAGGCAGCGCCGAGAAAGAAGATGGAACTCAGCACGCCCAGAATTGCGCCGAACCGGGCGAGACCGAAATAGCGACCGACCAGATAAGGCAGCAGATCGAATTCGGCGCCGGTGGCAAGCCCCATCAAGGCCGCCGCCGCCGCAGCGGCGGGCAGTCCGACCCGGTTATGGCTGAGCAGGATACAGGACAGCGCCGGCAATACGAGGAACACGAAAGCTACGGCCGGTGCCCAGAACCGATCGAGCAGGAACCCGGACAGCACCCGGCCGAAGATCACGAACAAGCCGACCAGACTCGCCGTCAGTACCGCCTGGTGCTCCGTCACCCCGGCGGTGGTGAGAATTTTGATGAGGTTGGGAAGCAGGCCGGTCACGCCCGCGCCGACCATGAAAAAGGCAACGCCGAGCAGCCACAGCCGGGGGTGACGCAACGCGTCGCCCAGCGTGCTGCCGGTGAGCAGCGCTCCCCCGGTGCGGCTCACCGGCGCCTCCTTGAAGAAAGCAAACGCCATCGGCAAGGCAATGATCAGCGGCAACGCGCCGAGCGCGGCATAGGCCAGCCGCCAACCGTATATATCGATCAGCCAGCGCGCCAGCGGTGGCCCGATGAAACCCGCAACGCCACTGCCGAGCAGGGCCAGACCGAGCGCGAGGCCCCGGTCCTTGTCGAAGGCGCCACTCAGCGCGCGGCTCCAGGTGAGCGCGAGGGTCCCGGTGCCCGTTGCCGAGACCAGCGCCCATAAAGCAAAGAGCTGGGATCGATCGCCGTTCAAAGTGCCGAGCAGCATGAAGCTCAGGCCGAACAGCAGCAGCGACGGCAGTACCAGCGCTCGAGCTCCGAACCGATCGGCCAGCCAGCCGGTGATCGGAATGGTGACGATCGTCACCAGATAGTTCGTCGTCAGGCCGCCTTGGGCCGTGGCCATGGTCCAGCCGAAAGCATCGCGCAGCGGCGCGATGAAGACGCCGTAGGTATAGAACGGCAAGCCGGAGAGGCCGAGGCCAAAGCCCGTCCCCGACACGACGACCAGCGGCCAGCCCCGGCGCAGTTCGCTCCCGGCGATGGTCATCGTATCGCTTGCATCAACGCGCACCTCGCCAAATTATCGGAGCCATGGATCGAATGGTAGGCTGTTTGGCGCCGAGCGGAACGACTCGGCGGAGCATATGTAAAATACGCGATGAGCATAGCCGGCGTCCGCTCCCGCTACTGTCCATATACATAACTTGAAAATTCATATATGTCACTACTTCGAGCTATTATTGGTTTTGGACGGCAGATCGCGAACAGCCGCGCCCACCGACCGATGATTGCGGCTGCGGCAATGCGCGATGATAGGACACCGATCCGATGGACCTGAAACAAATCCGGACGTTCATCTACGTGGCCAATTTGCGCAGCTTCAGCAAAGCATCGCGCGCCCTCAACATCGCGCAGCCGGCGGTCAGTCGCCAGGTTCAAGCGCTGGAGGAGGATATGCGCATCCAGCTGCTCTTCCGCACCACCCGCGGCGTGGAGCCGACCGAGGCCGGAGCGACGCTGGTGACGATGGGCGAGAACCTGCTGGCCATGGCGGAGCAGCTGCGCGATGCGGTGATGCGCGCGCCCGAGAAGGCCCGCGGCGAAGCCACGATCGGGCTGCCGCCGTCGCTATCGGCGACGCTCGCTCCGGGCCTGATCGACGAGTGCCGGCGCGTGTTTCCGGATGTCACCGTGCACATCATCGAAGGGCTCAGCATCTTTCTCGAGGAATGGCTCACGCTTGGCCGGATCGACATGGCGGTGCTGACCGACCGCGGCGAGATTCCTGCGATCAACCGCAAGCTGCTCGCAACCGAGGAGATGGTGCTGGTCGGCGCGGCGCCGCTGGTCGAGGCCACCGACGAGCCGATCGCCGTGGCCGAGATCGCCTCACTCGAGCTGGTCATTACTTGCGGTTTCCGCGGGGTGATCGACCCGCTGATCGCGCCGACGGGGCTGGGCCTGAAATATGCGCTGGAGCTCGACAGCATTCCGCTCATCAAGGAGATGCTGGCGCGGGGGACCTTCGCCAGCATTCTGCCGCTGGCGCTCGTTCACAAGGAGGCGTTTGCGGGCAAGCTCAATGTCCGCCCGATCCGCTCGCCGCGCCTCGTTCGCGATCTGGTGATCGCTACGAATCCCAAGCGGCCGATGACTTCGGCGATGAAGGCGGTGCGGTCGTTGCTCGTGCAGCGCGCCCGCGATATTCCGTTCGCAACGGCGTGATGCCAGGGCTCCTTTTTAAAAAGTTATCAGTAAAAAGAAGGTGCGAGGGCTTTTTGCCCTCGCGCTCCCCCTAATTTATGCGCATCGTATCGGTGTCGCGCCTTGCCGCGCAGCGGCCATAAAGGATCGTGTCCCAAGGCGTGGTGTAGCTTGTTGGGGCCACCGCGATTTTCGG
>CAXTOI010000526.1:0-2733 GCA_964245645.1 uncultured Novosphingobium sp.
ATGGAGGCGAAAAATGCAGCTCAATGAGATGCTTGCGAGAACCTCGTGGTGGCCGAAGACGGGACGCTGATCCCGCCCGCCGAGTTCGATCACTTCCTGGGATCGGTCTACAACGCGCCGGTGCATAGCTGGCTGATTTGCCGGCCTTGCCACCAGGATCTGAGCAATGATCAACACCTCACCTGGTATCACCGGCTGGCCGAGCGATTTCGCCGCTACCAGGCGGCCTCCGAGGCCTACACAGCCGCTTTCGCGAGCCGCACGCCCGCCAGGATCTAAAACAGCGTGCAAAACTTTCCAGATTCCGGGGGTAAACAGCGTCCAATAGTTTCCACCCTGGTTCATGCGATCATCCGGCGGTTTTGCCGGAGAATCTGGGGTGTTGTTCATGGATATGATTGCCGAGATCCGGCGCCGTCATCTGGTCAGCAAGGAGAGCATCAGCTCGATCGCGCGTGACTTGAATCTGTCTCGCCCGACGGTTCGCAAGCATTGCCGCACCCAATCCGAACCGATCTATCGCCGTGACAAGCAGCCGACGCCGATGCTGGGAGCGTTCCAGGAGACGCTGGAGAGCTGGCTGCGAACCGAACGCCTGATGCCAAAAGCGCAGCGCCGCACCGCGCGTCGGCTGTTCGAGGGCCTGCAGGCCGAGGGGTATCGCGGTGCCTACGACAGCGTGCAGCGGTTTGTACGGCGCTGGAAAGCAACCAAATCCGGTCCATCCCTGACACAGGCCTTCGTTCCATTGGCATTTGCCCCCGGCGAGGCCTGTCAGTTCGACTGGAGTCATGAGCACGTCGAACTCGCTGGCGTCATGCAGACGATCAAGGTCGCGCATTTTCGGCTGACGTTCAGCCGCCAGATGTTCGTCGTGGCCTACCCCAGAGAGACCCAGGAGATGGTATTCGACGCGCACAACCGCGCCTTTGCCTTCTTCGGCGGCGTGCCGCAGCGCATGGTGTATGACAATCTAAAGGCGGTTGTAGACACGATCTTCGCCGGCAAGGATCGGCTGTTTAACCGCCGCTTCATGGTATTGGCCAACCACTATCTGTTCGAGCCGGTGGCCTGCACGCCCGCCTCAGGCTGGGAGAAGGGGCAGGTCGAGAACCAGGTCGGCAACATCCGCGAATGGCTGTTTACGCCACTGGCGCGGTTCGCCAGCTTCGAGACGTTGAACGAATGGCTGGCGACGCGCTGTCGGGAATTGGCACAGCGCAAGCACCCGGTGACCCCCGAGCAGTCGATCGCCACTTGCTTCATTACCGAGCAGCTTGCTTTACGGCCGATCACCGCACCGTTCGATGGGTATGTGGAGCATATGCTGCGGGTCTCCAGCACCTGCCTCGTCGTGCTAGACCGCAACCGCTACAGCGTTCCGGCGGCGTTTGCCGGGCGCGCGGTCTCGGTGCGCAGCACAGCGACCGAGATCCGCGTCGTGGCCGACGGCGTGGTCATCGCTCAACACGCGCGTCGCTTCGGACGTGATCAGTTGATCTGCGACCCCTGGCACTACCTGCCGATCCTAGAACGCAAACCCGGCGCGTTGCGCAATGGCGTGCCGTTCCGCGAATGGGACTTGCCGATCGCGATCCAGCTTGTGCGGGATCACATCCTCAAGCAGCCCAAAGGGGACCGCGCCTTCGTCGAATTGCTGATGATGGCGCGTGAGGTGGGTCTGGAGCCGCTGCAAGTGGCCTGCGAACTGGTGCTGGACGGCAATGTCGTCACCGCCTCGGTCGTGCTGAACGAGATGCGTCGGCTGATCGCGCCCGGTCAACCAATCATGCTGAACGTGCCCGACATGCTGAAGCTCCAGATCGAACCGCTCGCTGACTGCGGTCGCTACGATCATTTGCGCGCGGTGAGCCATGTCCTCCACTAATCCCGTTGGCATTGATCGGCTGGCCCAGCTTAATGCGCTGCATCTGTATGGCATGGCAACCGCCTGGAGCGAGTTGGCGGCCGAGGGGCCGCGACGGCCGGTGCAACCCGAAGCCTGGCTCGACCGGTTGATCGAGGCCGAACTGGCTGATCGGCAGGTTCGCAGCTTGCGCTATCAGCTCAAGGCGGCACGCTTCCCGGTGCATCGGGATCTGACCGGGATCGATTGGGCAGAAACGCCGTTGCCGCAGGCGCAGATCCAGCAACTTGCGAGTGCCGGGTTTATGGAAATGGCGCACAATTTGATTCTGGTCGGTGGAACCGGTACCGGAAAGACTCACTTGGCGACGGCTCTGGGCGTGGCCGCCATCCATCAGGGCAAACGCGTGCGCTTCTTTAACGCCGTCGACCTGGTGAACCAATTGGAGCGAGAAAAACAGCAGGGCAAGGCCGGGAATATGGCCCGCCAATTGGTGCAGACCGACGCCGTAATCATCGACGAACTGGGCTATTTGCCGTTCCCCGCCTCCGGCGGTGCGTTGTTATTCCACTTGATCAGCCAGCTTTACGAGAAGACCTCGTTGATCATCACCACCAATTTGTCCTTTGCCGAATGGGTGACGGTTTTTGGGGATGCCAAGATGACCACAGCCTTGCTCGATCGCATCACTCACCACTGCGATATTCTGGAAACCGGAAACGATTCGTTCCGCTTCAAGCAGCGACAGAAACAACCAAAAACAGCCTGACCAAGTGGAAACTTTTGGACGCTGTTAACTGGAAACTATTCAACGCTGATTGACACCCTTGGCCAAACGTCCGCTTCGCCGTCAAACACCCAAGGTA
>CAXTOI010000527.1:0-2105 GCA_964245645.1 uncultured Novosphingobium sp.
CCCATCCCCAGCCCCTCCCCCACCGGGGAGGGGAGAAAGAAGCGGCACTGACGAGATGGGTAACCATCGTGGAACCGGTGGTATCTCACGATTATTGCACGCTGGACAGGCAGGGCATCATGGCAGACAGGCGGCAACAATCTCTCCATCCTTCACCGTGGCGATTTGCCTGGGCAGACTGGCGCGCCGTGCTGTCGCGCACCTGGCGCCAGACGCTGGCCGACAATATCGACCTGATGGCGGCGGGCGTGGCCTTTTACAACTTTCTGGCGCTGGTGCCGATGCTGGGCGCGATCGTGCTGAGCTACGGACTGCTGGCGACGCCCGAATCGGTGCTGGCCAACGTCCGCCAGATGACCACGATGATGCCCGCAGATGCAGCGCGGCTGGTGACCCAGGAGCTGCTGACTATCGTTTCCGCGTCGGGCAGCAAGAAAGGATTCGGGCTGGCGCTGGCGCTGGGAGTGGCCTTGTTCGGCGTGCGCAGCGGCGCCGGGGCGATCATTACCGCGCTTAACCAGGCTTATGAAGAGAAAGATAATCGCAGTTTCCTGCGCGTCAATCTGATCGCCGTGGCTGTCGCCTTGACCGGGCTGGTGGTCGTGCTGTTCGGAACGGCTGCCGTGGCGGCGCTGGTCGGGCTGGAGCATCTGTTGCTGCCCAACGTGCCACCCTTCGTGATCGTGGTGGAAAAAATCAGCTCCTGGCTGGTGTTCATCACCGGCGGTGGCATCGTGGCTGCGGCGCTGTATTGGATCGGGCCCGATCGGCCGCTGACGGGACTGATCTGGCTCACCCCGGGGGCGGTATTTGCCGGCACCGGCTGGATGCTGGTCACGCTGGGCTTCGGCAGCTACGTCGCCAATTTCGGCCATTACAATGCCACTTACGGCTCGCTCAGCGCGGTGGTGGTGCTGACGTGGTTCTATCTGTCCAGCTTCATCCTGCTGGCCGGCGCCGAGCTCAATTCGGAGTGCGAGCGCCAGGTCGATCTGCTGAACCCCGACCCGGCGGTAGCGCAGCAACCGGCGGTCGGCACGAACAGCGCCGTGCCGGACGCAGCTTCGTAACCTCGCTGCATCACAGGGGGCGAGGACAAAGCGGTGGAAATCTGTCACGAGTTGGACCAGCTACCTGCCACCCGCAACATGAGGGCATCGATGAAAATCAATATTCACGCCGAGCTCGATTACTGGTTCGCCTGCCCGACCGCGATCCTGCTCCAGATGGAAGCCGCGATCATTCCCGAGCAGGCGATCGAGCAGGCGCATATCGAGATCTCGCTGAACGATCATTTTGCCCGCGTCGCGGCGCATGACGCGATTGGCCAGCGCATCTGGATGCGCGCTAAAGGACGCTTCACCGTCGATTACCGCTCGACAGTGAGCATCAACCGCATCCTGACCGATTGTTTCGCGCTGCCGATGGTGGAGCAGCAACTGCTGCCCGGCGCGACGGTGCAATATCTGCTGCCTTCGCGCTATTGCCAGTCCGACCAGTTCCAGAGCTTCGTCCAGAGCAAGTTCGGCGGGCTGGAAGGCGGCGCGGCGGTCAAGGCGATGCGCGACTGGGTGCAGGATCGTTTCAGCTATGTGCCCGGGATCAGCACCTCGGAAACCACCGCCGCCGACACCTTCATCCGCCGCCAGGGCATCTGCCGCGATTACGCGCATGTGCTGATCACGCTGGTCCGCGCCGCCGGCATCCCCGCGCGCATCGCCAGCGTCTATGCCCTAGGGGTCGAACCGCAGGATTTCCATGCCGTGGCCGAGGTGTTCCTGGGCGGCGAGTGGCATCTGGTCGATGCCACCGGGATGGCCTCCGAAAAGTCGATGGCCAAGATCGGCATCGGCCGCGATGCGGCGGATGTCGCGTTTCTGACCGCTTATGGCAAGGCGGTGATGAACAGCCAGCGGGTGCAAGTGGAGGCTGCGAGTTAGGGCTTTGTTGCATGTTTAGAGGGCGGTCAATCACGTCTGGTCGGTGATCCGCGAGAGGACCGAGCGCAGTTGCCACACCACGCCATCGGCGGCGTAATCGAGGACGGTGTCGCCGCCCAGGTCATAGGCCAGATTTTCCATCAGCCGCGTGCCGAAGCCCCGGCG
>CAXTOI010000527.1:2115-2726 GCA_964245645.1 uncultured Novosphingobium sp.
TTCGGGGCGCTGCACCGGCGGGCCGCCGAATTCCTGCCAGCGCATCACAAGGATGGTTTCTCCACCCGCCGCGGGCCGCTCCAGCGACCAGCTCAGCTCGACATGGCCGGCCGGCACCGACAAGGCGCCGTATTTGGTCGCGTTGGTCGACAGCTCGTGCAGGCACAGCGACATCGCTAGCGCGGCGCGCGGCGCCAATGCGAGATCAGGCCCGCTGATCTGCACCCGCCCGGTCTGCGCGCTGTGCCGGGTCGCTCCGGCGACGACGGCGGCGATGGGCGCGGCGGTCCAGCTGGTCTGAGTCAGCAGATCATGGGCATGGCCCAGCGTCATCAAGCGTTCGCGGATCGCCTCGCTCGCGGCTTGCGGGGTGGGCGCGCCACGCAACGACTGGCTGACGATCGACTGCACCACCGCCAGCGTGTTCTTCATGCGGTGCTGAAGCTCGGCGGTGAGCATGCGCCGATGGTTTTCGGCATCTTTTTCGGCGCTGATATCGCGCAAGACACCGACATAGCGCGCATCGCCGTCGGAGCCCCTGGCCATTGCGCCCCTGGCCTGCACCCACCGTTCCCCCCCCCCCCCCCCGCCCATCGTGCGAAATTACGTGT
>CAXTOI010000528.1:0-579 GCA_964245645.1 uncultured Novosphingobium sp.
CAGGAACGGGTCCGAGCCGGGTGATGCGACACGGCACGCTGCGCGCCAGCGCCGCCACCATCGCGCCGTTGCTCGCCGGGATGCGATAGGTGGGGCAAGGCGCGCCCGGCGCCGACAACTCGTCGCCACTGTCGATGATGGCGATATGGGGCAGGCGGCAGACCGGCAACCGGGCGTGGCCGGCGGTGAAGGCCAGCGCGATTTGCGCAGGGCCGATGCGGGTGCCGCTAGGCAGCAATTCCTGGCTCTCGGCGAAATCCATGGCTTTGCGGCGAATATGGAGGCCAGGCTCGGTCAAAGCGCTGTCGGCCAAGATCAAATCGTCGCCGAGACGCCGGCAATTTTCTTGCAGCAGCACCGCGCCAGCGCCTTCCGGCAGCATCGCCCCTGTCGAAATTCGCACGGCTTCACCCGCTCGCACGGAGCCGGCAAAGGGATGCCCGGCGGCGCTTTCGCCGATGACCCGCCACTGGCCCACGCGTTCAGCGGCAACGACGGCGTAGCCATCCATGGCGGAGAGGTCCGCTGCCGGCTGCGTTCGCCGGGCTCGCAGCGGTTCCCTCAGATAGCGACCCTGAG
>CAXTOI010000528.1:589-2720 GCA_964245645.1 uncultured Novosphingobium sp.
GATGGGCAGAACTTCGCTCGGCAGCGGAGTTGCCAGCGCCAGCAATTCGGCTTGCGCCTGCTCCAGCGAGAGCAAACCCGCCATCAGGCGCTGCGGCCGGTTTCGCGCATCGCCGGCGCGGCCCAATCACCCGACTTGCCGCCGCGCTTTTCGAGCAGCCGCACTTGCTCGATCACCATCGCCTTGTCGATCGTCTTGACCATGTCGTATATTGTCAGGAGAGCGATACAAGTCGCGGTCATCGCTTCCATTTCCACCCCGGTCTTCGCGGTCAACGACGTCGTGGCGGTGGCGCGAATCGCCCCTTCCTCCCATGCGAAATCGATGGAGACGCTATCCAGGCCGAGCGGGTGGCACAGCGGTATCAGTTCGGCAGTTTTCTTGGCAGCCATGATGCCGGCAATCCGGGCGGTCGCCAGCACATCGCCCTTTGGCACGTCGCCGTTGCGGATCGCTTCCAAGGCGCTGGCGCTCATAGTGATGCGGCCGGCGGCGATGGCGATCCGGGCGGTCTGCGGCTTGCCACCAACATCGACCAAGCGGGCATGGCCCTGCTCGTCGAGATGCGTCAATTCAGCCATGGAGCAATGTCCGCGTCGCCGTCGCGAGATCCGACTGCCGCATCAGGCTTTCGCCGACCAGAAAGCTGCGCAAGCCGCATCGTTCCAGGCGGAGCAGGTCGGCATGGCTGTCGATGCCGCTTTCGCTGACCAGCAGCGCGCCTGCCGGAGCAATCGCGGCGAGTTCCTCGCTAACGGCAAGATCGGTCACGAAGCGCTTGAGATCGCGATTGTTTATCCCGATCAATCGCGACTGTAGCTTGGCTGCCCGCGTCATTTCGGCTTCGTTATGAACCTCGATCAAGACATCCATGCCTCGTTCAAGCGCGGCCGCTTCGATTTCAATCATTGCCCCGTCTTCGAGCGCGGCGACGATGATCAGGATGGCATCGGCGCCGATGGCGCGAGCCTCGGCCACCTGCCAGGGATCGATCATGAAATCCTTGCGCAGCACCGGCAGGTTGCAAGCCGCGCGGGCGGTGACGAGGAAATCCTCGTGGCCTTGGAAAAAGGGCGCATCGGTCAGCACCGAAAGGCAGGCCGCGCCGCCCTCGGAATAAGCGCAAGCGTGCTCGCCTGGGTCAAAATCAGCTCGAATCAGCCCTTTGGAAGGAGAAGCTTTCTTGATTTCAGCGATAAGTGCAAAGCCAGCCGCGGATTGCGCTGCAAGCGCCCGGTGAAAACCACGCGGCGCCGACTGTGCGCTAGCACGTGCGTCGAGATCGCTGATCGAGGCCTGCGACTTGCGCGCCGCGACGTCATGACGCTTGCTGGCGCAGATTTCGATGAGCTTGTCGGTCATAGCGGCGCTTTAACGACGGGGAACCCGGACAGTAAAGAGGTGCAGGGGCAATAGCCCTGCGAATCCTCACTTAACTGTCGCAATCCAGCAATCGAGCAAGGCTTTCGCCAGTCCCTTGTCGATCACCTCAGCTGCTTCCTCGACGCCGGCGCGCCAATCGTCGACCTCGCCCGCGACGATCAGCGCGGCGGCGGAATTGAGCAAGACTGCATCGCGATAAGCGCTTGGTTCGCCGATCAGCAGACGGCGCAGCGCCGCCGCGTTGCCCGTGGCGTCCCCGCCGCGCAGGCTGGCGAGCGGATGCCGCGGCAAGCCAGCCGCTTCTGGCGTCACGGTGCCGGAAGGTAGGGCAAAGCCGATGGTCGCCAAAGTGCTAGGCCCGCCGATCGACAACTCGTCGAGCCCCTCGTCGCCGTCGGGCTCGCCCCGGCCGTGGCGGGGTACCTCGTGGCCGGCCATCGCGGCGCCTTCACGCACCCCGCGATCCTCGCTCACCTGGGCCTCGTGCCGATGTTCGAGGTGGGCCTGGGCCATGGCGAGGGCACGGGCGCGGCGATGGTGCTGCCGCTCGCGGATCAAGTAGCGACGCTCGCGCGGCACGGTTACAACCAGGCATGACCGACGCGCGGCGGCGGAACACGGGGGCGTTCGAGGTGGAGAAGCGGACCGGGTCACCGGCGGCCGTCGACCGGCTGTTCGTGTACGGGACGCTGCGCCGCGGGCAGACGGCGCGGTCGCTGATCGCCAACCAGATCACGCGTTCCGAGAC
>CAXTOI010000529.1:0-2717 GCA_964245645.1 uncultured Novosphingobium sp.
ATGGCAATGCCCTGCAGGCCGGAAATCTGGGGCTACTTACCGGAACGGGGCCCGTGCCTGCTGGTACCGTCCCAGCCGAGGTAAAGGTCCGGGCAGCGCCAGTTCCGGTTGCCCGTGATTATCGCAGGGAAATAGACGGTCTGCGCGCCATTGCCGTGGGATCGGTCATCCTCAATCACTTCGACAGCGCGCTGGTGCCGAGCGGCTACCTGGGCGTCGATATGTTTTTCGTAATCTCCGGCTATGTCATATCTCTATCGCTGTGCGCGCGCGAGTTTGGCAGCCTCCAGGACATGTTGCTGGGCTTCTACGCCCGGCGCTTCAAACGCCTGCTGCCGGCCCTAGTGCTGTGCGTTGCCGTCACATCGATCCTGATCAGCCTGGTCGATCCCGGTCCGGCGCCCGCGCTGAAAACCGCTATGGCGGCGCTGTTCGGCTTGTCCAATATTTACCTGTTGCGCGTTGCCAACGATTATTTCGGCAACGCTTCGCAGTTGAACCCGTTCACGCATACCTGGTCGCTCGGGGTCGAAGAACAGTTCTACCTGATCTATCCGATCCTGCTTTGGGCGGTATTGCGCCGACCGACAGCGAGCCGGTTCAAGGCTGTTTTCATTATCCTTACCGCGGCGGCGACGCTCTCCCTGGCATTGTTCGCCTATGTCGGCACGCGGGCGGCAATGGCCTCGTTCTACCTCATGCCCCTGCGGTTCTGGGAACTGGCGGCAGGTTGCCTGGTCGCCATGATTCATGCGCGAACAGGTCCTCCTCAGCTACGCACCCTCCCCTGGGCAGGCAATCTGGTCATCGCGCTGATTTTGATCGGCCTGTTCTCCGCGCCCCACCTCACGCTGGTCGCGAATGTTCTGGTGGTGGCACTTGCCGCGGCCGGTCTGGCGATCCTGTCACCGCATACAATTGCCTATCGGCTGTTGGTGAGCCGCCCGGCGAGCGATTTGGGCATCCTGTCGTATTCGCTGTATCTGTGGCACTGGCCGGTGCTGGTCCTCAGCCGCTTTACCGTCGGGGTGCATTGGTGGTCGGTACCGATCCTGGCCGAACTGATCCTGATCGTTGCCTATGGCTCGTATCGCTGGGTCGAACGGCCGCTGCGCATCCGCCCCTGGGCG
Source organism: uncultured Novosphingobium sp. (assembly GCA_964245645.1). Lineage (GTDB taxonomy): Bacteria > Pseudomonadota > Alphaproteobacteria > Sphingomonadales > Sphingomonadaceae > Novosphingobium. Next base: position 1,131 of record CAXTOI010000529.1, read on the forward strand.
ACCACCGCTGGGATCACCGTGTCATGGGGCGCCGGGGCTGCCTGCGCCGTCGCGGGGCTAGTTGCCATCCTGGCGGTGCCGCTGAACGGCCGGCTCTATACCGGCAGACCGGCGCAGCTTGCGGTTCGCGAAGTCGCGTCGCTGGCTTACCCTTACCGGATCCCGCGCACACCCTATAGCTGGGCGGGGGCGGATTGTATCCTGGCAACGGATGCCGATGTCGGCAGAGCCATACCGCTGCGTGCCTGCACGCTTGGTCGGCCAGACCAGGCCCGACACCGCATTATGGTCTTCGGCAATTCGTTTGCCGCCGCCTTCGTGCAGGGGTTCGATACCCTGGTGAAGGATGACAATTATGCGGTCACGATCACCAGTTCCTGGGGAGCCTCGCCGATCGGCGGCATGCCCAATGCGACGCCATGGGCGCGCTCCAACGCCTATTACTGGAACAGCGTCGTGCCGCAAATGATAACGCGGCTACGCCCCGGCGACTGGGTGTTCCTGGCCAGTGACATAGCGGATCTGGCGCCGCCGACCGGCCAGCCGAACGATGCGCTCGTGGCCCGCTTTCGCAATGGCCTGCTGCGGCTCTCGACGCACCTGGCGCAGGCGCAGGTAAAGCTAGCGGTCCTGGACGGCAATCCGTTCATTCGCGATTCCTCCTGCCGACCCGATACCGCCATGCCACAGTGGTTCTCGCCCGCCGGTGGACCGTGCAAATTCCTGACCAGGGCCGATACACTCGCCAGGCGCCAAAAACTGGATGATATGCTCCGTCAATTGCAGCGCGAACATCGCCTGGTCCTGGTCGATCTGCTCGATCTGTTCTGCCCCGGTCGGCAATGCACCTTCGTCGGCGACAGGCACCAGGTGCTGTATCGCGATGAATACTCGCATCCCTCGGTGGAAGCCGTCGGCGCTGCCGCCCCCCTGCTCCGTCATGTCTTTACCGGCGCCCGAACCGATCGGTAATCATTGCGCCCTAGTGGACACGCCGGTCTGCGCGCTTCGTGTCCTGATCCACTCCAGCAGCACGAACACCACCGCCACCAGCCCGGTCGCCGCGGTCCAGCGAAATACCGGCGCGTAGCCGTAGCGATCGAAGGCGTCGCCGGTGATCCCTTTCCCCAGCGTGCCGACCAGCGACAGCAGCGACGACAGCAGCGCGTATTGGATTGCTGCATAGCGCCGGGCGACGACGCTCGATACGTAAGCGACGAAAGCGGTGAGCGCGAGGCCGGTGCTGACATTTTCATAGCAGATCGCCAGCAGCAGCCGCACCATCCGCGCGTTGGAGCCGACCGCGACGGCCAGCAAGTCCAGCCTTAAGAATCGGGCAAAGGCATCGAGCCGGGCGCCCCCCTCGGCCAGATCGGCGTAGAGTAGATTGCCGAGCGGCGGCAGGATCGCGCCGATCAGGACGGTAGGGAAGCGGCCGATGCGCACGAACAGGGCGCCGCCGATGCCGATGCCGAGCATGGTCATGCCGATGCCGAATATTTTCGAGGCGAAGGCAACCTCGTCCTTGGTGTATTTGAGCTGGCCGAGATAGAACGGGTAAGCAAAGCTCGCCCAGATATTGTAGCA
>CAXTOI010000530.1:0-911 GCA_964245645.1 uncultured Novosphingobium sp.
TCATAGTACTGCGGTGATGGCTTGGCTCGGTTCAATCAGCAAACAGCTGGCTGATGTTCGGCGCTTGCGGTGCAGCGGATTAGATTCAACGGCATGCCGGACATTATCCATTCGCGATTCCTCGCGACGCTGCGACCCGAGAATCATACCATCGCCGCCGAAAAGACACTCTCTTCCAATTGAGCTAGAAAGTCCTTGAGATGGAAACCCGCAACATGCGTGGTTCGAGTGGGTGTTCGTGGATGTCGGCGCGCCCGTCGGGATAGCTGGCAATCTCGCCGTGCAGGCGATCGACATACCAGAACTCGGCTGCAGCGGCGTGGGTGTTGAACGCATTGTAGAGTCCGACCGAGGCCTGCCAGCTCCGACGGAATGCGTAATGGACATCGACATTGCCCTCGCCGAAACCCTTGCCGTCGATCTGACCCGGCGCGGTCGGTGCGTTGGCGCAGCTGGTCGCCACGCCGGGGAAATCGCGGGCCGCAGCGGCATCGTTGCACGGCCCCGAAGACAAGGGATAATTACCCAGGTAGCGGTATTCCAGGCCGCCACTCCAAGGGCCTAGGTGATCGAGATATAGCGCGAATGAGCCGGTCGCGACCGGTGCGTCGGTGATATATCTGCCCAGATGCCCGGTGCCGTCGTCGAACGGCTGAGTGAAACGGGTATGGTCGCCTGAATAGCTGCCGTAGAATTCCAGCCAGCTGTTCACTTGCCAGGTCAGATTGACCTCATAACCATAGCGGCGGCTGGGCGGTCCTCCAACATCTTGCCCGACATCGGGGTTGATGATCGTCTCGGAACGCTGCCACAGATTGTAGACGGCCAGGGTCAGCGTCACATTCTTGCGCGGCTGGCCGCGCAGGCCGATCTCTTCGCCGACTTGGCGCGCCAGCAGCGGTGTGCCCGGC
>CAXTOI010000530.1:921-2344 GCA_964245645.1 uncultured Novosphingobium sp.
AGTCCCGCCATTGCTGTAGCCGGCAAGCGCATGGAGCGACGCGAGATCGTCGGTGTCGGCGCCGCGCTGGAAATCCGCCCGCAAACCGAGCACGCTGCGAAATTGCTGGGTCCAATGCGTGGTCGCATCGACATAGGCGGCCAATGCGAGCAGCGTCACATCGTCATTGTTGGAAAACGACGGCGGATCGTTGCTGGCTTGGGCCGGCGTCAAGGCCAATTGCCCTTCGCTAGGCAGACGGCCGACGTTGAGGAGATCGACCCGGATCAACCCCCCGGTCTTGATGTCACTGCCGACGCCGCCCAGCGCCAGCGGTGCCGCATAATCTGCTCTGCCGCCGAACACATGGCGGTTTTCGAACTGGTCTTCCTGATCGCCGTGAGCCGGATCGATCAGAAAATGCGTGAAATCGTTGAAGATATGCAGCCGATTGTAGATGTAGAACGCACTCGCGGTCAGCGTGCCCACGCCTAGCCTGCCTTTGTAATCGGCCGACAGACTGGCCCGCCAGGCATGGCCGCCATCGTTGGGATCGAGCGAGCCGAAGCGATCCTGAACTAGTCCCTGGGATATCGCGCGCAGCGGGATGTCGGTCGTGTTGGTCCAGTCCTGATGGTAGAACATGGCCGTCATCGAAAAGCCGCTGTCGCTGCTGTAGCGCAGGACGGCGTTTTCCTTGCGGGCATTGTCGGGGGTGCCGGACGGGCCATCATAATGCTGGAACTCGCCGGCTGCCAGCAATTGGCCGCCGGCCAATTGCTGCGATCCGGCTGCGAATACCCGGCCAAAGCCATAGCTGCCGCCGGTCACCATCACCTGATCCGGGATGATATCGCGGTAATCGATCCGCACCGATCCCACCGACCCGAAATCGCCGACATTGGCGTAATAGGGTCCCTTGGTATAGCTGATCCGGTCGGCGAGTTCGGGCATCAGGAAATTGAGGTCGGTGTAGCCCTGGCCGTGCGCATGCGTCGGCTGGTTGATCGGCATGCCATCGACCCAGGTGGCAAGATCGGTGCCGTGATCGAGATTATAGCCGCGCAGCAGGAATTGATTGGCCTTGCCCTCACCGCTGTGCAGCGTGACGATCAACCCTGGCACGGTCTCGAGCAATTGGCCGGGGCGGTAGGCTGGGGTGAGCTGCAATTCCTTGTCGGAGGCGACGCCTTCGCTCGCTGTTGTCGCGCTCCCGAGCAGCTTGCGGCGCTCGGCGGTGACGACGATGGTATGTAATGCATCGGGGATTGCCGCCGGACGGCGCGGCTGCTTGGCTTGCGCCGCGTCATCTGCGCGACCGCAGCCTGCTGACGGCCGCTTGCACGCCAACGGAATTTGCGCGGCGACCGGCGCAGCCCAGGGCATCGCCACAGCCGCCAATAACCCTGCAAGCCCGAAATGTCGCAGATAAACCCCCTCGGCC
>CAXTOI010000530.1:2354-2715 GCA_964245645.1 uncultured Novosphingobium sp.
CGGCTGCGCCCACCCGACCTAAGGAAAGTCCGGAGCGCCCAGCGGCGCGGCGCCCCGCCAGCGGCGCACGGCCTCGACAATGGGTTTTCCCTCGGCCATGCGGCGATGCAGCAGGCTGGTCAGTTGCTGGGTCGTGCCGCCGACGGTGACGCGGGCGCGCGTCCAGAAATAGCTCGACGACACACCCGTTCCGGGCGGCAGGATGAACTGGCTTCCGCCTGACAGGCCGGAGGTTCCTGCTCTTCCGCGCGCGATAACGATTTGGTGCGAAATTGCCGGATTGCTGGTCATCACCGCCAGCAGCGCTTCGGCCGCGGTATTGACATTGACCGTGGTCGGCTCGGGCAGCGCCACACAAAAC
>CAXTOI010000531.1:0-2669 GCA_964245645.1 uncultured Novosphingobium sp.
CCTCGGCATGGGCGATCACCACCATGCCCAGCATCGCGGCATAGCGCAGCAGGCTCAGCATTGCGCCTGAATCGCCGATCCAGCGGCGCCCGGTAGCCACGGCCCTGGCGCCGGCATCGCGCATCAGCGCCAGCTCGGCCAGCTCGGCGCCCTGCAACGCGCGCGTCGCGGCGGCCAGCGGGTGAACCCACATGTCCGGCTTGCCCGATTGCGCGGCAAACCGCGCCCGCGCCGGGTGATCGAGCGGCGGGTTCTGATCGGGCATCAATGCCGCACGGGTGATCCCGCCGAAATGGAACGCCGGCTTGTCGATCGCGAACACGCCCAGATCGACCAGCCCCGGCGCGATCAGCGCGCCTTTCGCATCGATCACATGATCGCCGTCAAGCGGCATGACATCGGCGCCCAGCGCGGCAATCGCTCCGCCGGAGCAGCGGATCGCCCCGGCGACCGGTTCACCTTCGGGCAGCACCAGCCGGCCGTTGACGATGATGAGCGGTGCGGCAGTACTCATGGGGCCGTACTCATGCCCAGCCCGCGATACCGCGCGCCTTGCGGGTCAGCACATCGAGGCAGGCCATGCGGATCGCCACGCCCATCTCGACCTGTGTGGTGATCGCCGAGCGGCCCACCAGATCGGCGACGGTGCTGTCGATTTCCACGCCGCGGTTCATCGGGCCGGGATGCATCACCATCGCGTCGGGCTTCGCCAGCGCCAGCCGATCGAGTGACAATCCGTACAGATGGCGATATTCGCGCGGGGAGGGGATGAATTGCCCCTGCATCCGCTCCTGCTGGATGCGCAGCATCATTACCACGTCGGCGCCTTTGAGCGCGGCTGCGAAATCGTGGAACGGCTTGACCCGCATCTCTTCGATCGCCGCCGGCATCAGCGCGGGCGGGGCGCAGACCCGCACATCGGCGCCCAGCGCGGTCAGCGCCAGGATGTTCGACCGCGCGACGCGGCTATGCAGGATATCGCCGCAGATCGTTACCGCCAGCCCGGTAAATACGCCTTTGACATGGCGGATAGTCAGCGCATCGAGCAAGGCCTGGGTCGGGTGCTCATGCTGCCCGTCGCCGGCGTTCAGCACCGGGCAATCGACCTTGTCCGCGATCAGCCGCACCGCGCCCGAGCTGGCATGGCGGATCACGATCGCGTCGGCGCGCATCGCGTTCAGGGTCATCGCCGTATCGATCAGCGTCTCGCCCTTCTTCACGCTCGATTGCGCGGCATGCATATTGACCACATCGGCGCCCAGCCGCTTGCCCGCGATCTCGAACGACAGCAGCGTGCGCGTGGAGTTTTCGAAAAAGGCATTGATCAGCGTCAGCCCGGCCAGATCCTCGACCCGCTTGTGCCGCTGGCGGTTCAACTCCACCCATTGTTCGGCTTCATCGAGCAGGAACAGGATCTCATGCGGCGCCAACCCGGTGATGCCGACCAGCCCGCGATGCGGGAACGCGGCCGCACCCGGTGGATAACGATCGGCTGGAGGTCCATCCGCTCGCGAGGGAATTGATGATGTCATTGAAGACAGTTTCTTAATCCTGTGCCGCGCATCACTCAAGCAGCCTTGCGGAAGTTTCCACCGTGCCGGACTCTGTGTATGACAGGCGGACCACCGGCTCTTCGCACAGCGCCAGAACGATAGGACTCGCATGGAATTCGCGCGCAAGGTTTGGCATCTGCTGGTCGGGATCAAGGACGCGCTGGTGCTGCTGCTGTTGCTGGTGTTCTTCATCGGGCTCAGCGCGTTGCTCGCCAGCCGCCCCGGCCCGTCCAGGGTGCAGCAGGGCGCCTTGCTGATCGCGCTTGACGGCGCGGTGGTGGAGGAGCCCCGGCTGATCGATCCGCTGGCGCTGCTGACCTCGGGCGATAGCGGCCACAACGAATATCGCGAGCGCGATGTGGTGCGGGCGATCCGGGCGGCGGTTGCCGATTCGCGGATCAAGGCAGTGGTGCTCGATCTGTCGAATTTCGAAGGCGGCGGCCAGGTCCATCTCGAGGAAATCGGCGCTGCCATGGACGCGGTGCGCGCCGCGCATAAACCCGTGCTGGCGTTCGGCTTCATGCTCGACGATCCGGGGATGCTGCTGGCGGCGCACGCCAGCGAGGTGTGGATCGACCCGCTGGGCGGCGTGTTCGTGCCCGGACCCGGCGGCTATCACCTCTATTACGCCAAGCTGCTCGACCGGTTCAAGATCGACGCGCATGTCTTCCGCGTCGGCACGTACAAGGATTACGTCGAACCCTATCTGCGCAATGACCAGTCCGAACCGTCGCGGCAGGCGGCGCAGGCCTTGTATGGCGCGGTGTGGACCGACTGGCGTGCCAATGTCGCGCAGGCGCGGCCGCAAGCAGACATTGCGCGCGTGACCACCGACCCGGTGGGCTGGATCAAGGCTTCGGGTGGTGACGGAGCCAAAGCGGCCCTGGCCGCCGGGCTGGTAGATCACGTCGGCTCACGCGCCGATTTCGGTGCGCGTATCGTCAAGATCGTCGGCGACGATCCCAAGGACGACCGGCCCGGCGCCTTTGCTCATACTTCGCTGACGCCGTGGCTGGCCGCCAATCCCGAAAGCACCGATGGCAAGGCGATCGGGGTGGTCACCATCGCCGGCGAAATCGTCGATGGCCGAGCCGGGCCGGGCACCGCCGGCGGCGC
>CAXTOI010000532.1:0-2649 GCA_964245645.1 uncultured Novosphingobium sp.
GGACAAGCTCCCCGCTTTGCCGGCGCTGATCGCGGCGGCGATCGCCTGCGCCAGTTCGGGGGTCGCCAGGAAGGCGCCGCAATCCACCGCGTCATAAACGGTGAGCGACTTGCCGATTGCGGCTATGCGGCCATCGCCGAGCATCCTGACCCAGGTTGCATCGTCGGGATCGATCAGCGGGCTGGCTGTCCTGCGGTCGATCGCCAGCGTCACTCCGCGCGCCGCATCGCCTTGCCCGGCGAGGCGCTGCAAGATCGGCGCTGCGAAAATATGGTCGGCCATCATCAGCAGGTAATCGCCCGCAATCCGTGCGGCGCCGGCCATGACCGAATAGCCATTGGGCAGCGACCAGTCGGCACAGCGCTCGGCGACGATGGCGATGCCCGACCGAGCCGCGAGGTCCGCCAGGAACGCTTCGACCTGCGCCGCTTCGTGGCCGGTCACCACCACCACCCGCGCGGCGCCTGCGGCTTGCGCCTGGCGCACGCCCAGCTCGATCAACGGCACCCCGGCGACCGGCGTCAGCGGCTTCGACGGCGAGACGTCGGCCAAGCGGCTGCCGAACCCGGCAGCGATGATCAGCGCGTCCATTCCCGCTCTCCGACAGGCAATAAAATGGCGCCGGTCAGCTACCCGACCGGCGCCATCGCAGCAGCAAAAGTGGCGATTACTCGGCGGCGATCGCCTGGTCGCCGATATATTCCTCGACCATCTGCGCGGCGGTATCGTCGTTGAACTGCTGCAGCGGATGCTTGCAATAATAGGCCGAGGGACCGATCAGCGCCCCGCCCTCACCGCGCTCCAGCGCAATCTTGCAGCAGCGGATCGCGTCCATCACGCAAGCCGCCGAATTCGGGCTGTCTTCGACCGACAAGCGCAGTTCGAGGTTCATCGGGACATTGCCCCATTGCGTGCCTTCGAGCCGCAGGAAACACAGCTTGTTGTCTTTCTGCCAGGGCACATAGTCCGACGGGCCGACGTGGATGTTCTCGTCTGCCAGCCGCGTGGCCAGCATGGCCTGGACCGCCTCAGTCTTCGATTCCTTCTTGCTGCCCAGCCGCTGACGGTCGAGCATGTTCATGAAATCGGTATTGCCGCCGGTATTGAGCTGGTACGTCCTTTCGACCGCGACCCCGCGCGCGCCGAACAGGCTTGACAGCACGCGGTGAACGATGGTCGCGCCGATCTGCGCCTTGATGTCGTCACCAACGATCGGAATGCGCCTGGCGCGGAACCGGGCCTCCCACTCGGGGCGGCTGGCGATGAACACCGGCATGCAGTTGACCACCGCGACGCCGGCTTCGAGCGCACATTCCATGTAGAACTCGGTAGCCTCCTGCGAGCCGACCGGCAGGAAGTTCAACAGCACTTCGGCGCCGCTGGACTTGAGCGCGGCGACCATCGCTTCGCGCGTAATTTCCGGCGCGTCCGCCAGGATAAAGCCCTTTTCGCCGACCGAGGTCATATGCGGCGCAACGCCGTCGAGCACCCGGCCCATCAGCACCTTGGTACCCGAAAGCGGCACTTGCGGTTGGAAAACCGCGGTGTTGTTGGGGTTTTCGAAAATGGCCTCGGAAATATCCTTGCCTACCTTACGCGCATCGACATCGACGCCGAGCACGAACTGCACGTCGCCCGCTCCATAGCCGCCGATGCGATCGTGAATCAGCCCCTGAGAGGAGTTGTTGGAGCGGTAATAGGTCACGCCCTGAACCAATGAACTGGCGCAGTTCCCCACGCCAATCACCGCGACCTTGATTGGTTTCATCAAATCGATTCCTTCAGACAGATGCCGGGCATCTGGTTCAAACCAGCGTTCTTGAGAAAGTGCCAAACACGTTCTTCAGAAAGAGAAGGCCAAAAGCAAGAAGTTTGCGGTACGTCAAGCGCCTTGCTCAGCGGCCGAAGGCGGATTGACGGACCTGGCTGGTCAAAACCACGACCAGCCAAACCGCCATGACGCCCGAAAAAACCATGATTGCCTGATCGGTAAGACCTGCCACCACCGCCACGAACGAAGCCAGCGCGACGAAATCGCGCATCGTCAGCCACACCATCCACTTGCCCCATTTCGAGCCGCTGTCGCGAAACCGGCCCTTTAGCCCATCGAAGCTGATCGGGGCGCCGTTGCGCCGGGATTGCGTGCCCAGGATCGTCAGCCCGAGCGCCAGCATCGACAGGCCGGCGATCCCGAACATCGCGGGACCCCAATGCCCGCGCTGCGCCAGATTGATGACGATGCCGGCAACGAAGCTGAGATTGGTGGCGGCGTCGATCAGGCTGTCGATCATCGCGCCGCGATCGCTGGTCCGATACGTGGCGCGGGCGATCTCGCCATCGACGCCATCGAATACCGAAGCCGCCTGGAACAGGATGGCGCCGGCAACCAGCCCGGCCGGGCTGCCCATCAGGACCAGCACCGCGAACATCAGCACTGCCAGCGCCGCCGTGCCCATGGTCGCGTGGATCGGGCGGATGCCGCCGAACTTGAGCAACACTTTGCTGACGGCTTGCGATATCGGCCGATTGAGGCTGCGCGAAACTATGCCGTCGGTGGATTTGGCGGTGGCCTTGATGATCGCCCGGCCGGCTGCGGCATAATGCGCCGTGCTGCGGGCCGGCGCCAAGCCGGGGGCGGCATGCCCGGTG
>CAXTOI010000533.1:0-803 GCA_964245645.1 uncultured Novosphingobium sp.
ACGGAGATCTCGCTCTGTTCTCTTTTTCGAACGCTTTGTCCGCTTTATAGGATCACTGCAAGCTGAGCGTCAAGCCGGCTCTTGCGTGACGTGGCGAAGGCCTGCAAATGGAACGGAGATGTTGAATCCGGCGAGACGACCGGATCAGGCGCGGGCGCGAGCCGCCCGCCTCATGACCGGGGCATGGATGGGTGAGGAGGAGGACACCGGCCTGGGCACGCAGGCCGGAGCGGCGCCGAGATCCTTCGCGGCTCTTCGGGATCTGCTGATCGAAAGGCGCGCCACACTGCCGAAGCGGTTGTCCCAAGTGGCGGGTTTTGCCCTCGACAATCCGGAAGACATGGCGTTCGGAACGGTCGCGGCCGTTGCCGACCTCGCCGGCGTGCAGCCTTCGACGCTGGTGCGCTTCGCGCAAGCGCTCGGCTACGAGGGCTTTTCCGACCTGCAGACAGTGTTCCACTCTCTGCTGCGCAATCGCTGGCCGGATTACGAAGATCGGCTGAAGTCCCTCTCGCCGGACAGCGACGTAGGGGTCGACGGGCTTCTGGCGGGATTTTGCGAGAGCGCCGCTCAGTCTCTATCTCGCATCCGCGAGCGGATCAGCCGCGACACGCTGGAACGCGCCGTCGACATCCTGGCGGAGGCCGACACCATCTACCTCCTCGGCCAGCGTCGCGCTTTTCCGGTGGCCTCATATCTCGCCTATGCCTTTGCCAAGCTGAAGATCCGGAACGTGCTGGTCGACAATGTGGCATCGCTCGGACCCGACCAGGTGGCGTTCGCGGACGGCCGCGACGCGCTCC
>CAXTOI010000533.1:813-2646 GCA_964245645.1 uncultured Novosphingobium sp.
CTATACCCCGAGCACGATCGAGATCGCCAACCGGTTGGCCCAGCGCCTTCCCGTCGTAGCGATCACCGATTCGGCCTTTTCACCGCTGACCGGGAGCGCGCGCGTCTGGTTCGAGGTGGCCGAGGCGGATTTCGGGGCTTTCCGTGCGGTCTCGGGCACGTTCGCCCTCGCGATGACCCTCGCGGTGGCCGTGGGGCAGAGGCGCGCCCGGCAGGCCTGACGGCTACCACCGTACAGAGACCTGGATCGGCGCTCGACCGTGACAGAAACCGTGGCGTCTCGCTCCGGTTCGACGTTCCGCCACTCTCAACCAACTGAACTATTTCGACCCAGCCTGCCATGGTGACGCGCAGTGCGAAACCTTCCCGACATGCCCGCGTAGCTCATGTGAATAAGGATGAGTAGCCGGTGACGATGCGGGCTTTCCCGATGCGGATCGAGACTCTAGCCGTGGTCATATCCATCCTGAGCTTCCTCCTCGTGATGATCAGGATCGGCTGGGGATAGCGTAAGGCGTCGAGCCGCAACAGCCCGCCTGACGCGCTAGGGCGGCTCCTGGCTACGTCGGCGGTGCTTAGTTCAAAGCGTTCGAAACGCGTGTGAACTTCGCGTTCAATTTCGTTCCGACACTACTCAGTACCGCAATGATGATGACGCTGATGAGTCCGGCAATTAGTCCATATTCGATGGCGGTTGCGCCGGACTCGTTCTGAAGAAAATTGCGAAACACGGCCATTATGGATCGATCTCCCTACATCACTGGCGTAATAGCCAATAGATCTTATCCAATAAGCTCGGTTATTGTTTTGTCCGGCAGTTGACGTGGTTAAAGCTTTGATAACGAGCCTTTGAACACTCCCAAAAAATCGTCGGGTCGGGCACTTGCCGCATCTAGTAAAGGACCCCAAGTGGCCGACAGGCGTTGAGGGAAAAGTGATGGCGGATTACACGCTGGCAGTGGGCACGCACGACCCGCACGGTTTTGCGGCTGCGACCGAGCAGGATGCGATCCGGTATGCGGTCGGCTTCATTGAGCATACCTATGCCGACGATCTTCGCGGCACGCCGCAGGATGTCGTGACGTTGCTGGGTGCCGGCGGGCTGATCACGCGGGCCAGCGAGCGCCTCGACGAGTTCGTCATGCGCCTGCCGGGGCCTCATCCCGGTATCGATCCCGCCACGATCCAGACCGGCGACTCGAACACGCCGGATTGCAACGGGGACTGACGCCGCAGCGTCTTGATCCCTGCACGGTACCTGGCAATGAACGGTGGCAGCCCCGTTTTGCGTTCGACGCTGCTCCGGACCCGCTTGGGGTTATACCAACGGCGGAAAGTCCTCACCCATCCTCATGCTGAGCCGGCCCGCAGGGCCGAGTCGAAGCACGCAAGGCCGGGCAGCCAGGGCTCTGGAGCGTCCTTCGACACGACCGCGTTCCGCGGCCGGCTCAGGACGAGGCCCATGTGTAATGTGAGTCACTCACTTCCGCCGTTGGTATTAGCCGTTCGTCGTTTTCAAGAGCTGCTCGAAGCCCGGGCCGCCGTTGGTGCCGTTGGGAAAGAAGCCACCCATCGACGCCCCACGAGCCCCATAGACGACATTCAGAACCTGCCTCGGCGTGCGTGCGAAATTCACGCTGTTGGCGTCGGTGTTGGTGATGTTGGACGGCGAAGGAAAGCCGCCATCGATCGTGCTCTGATCGGCACCGATGCCCTGGTCGTCCAAGGCCCCGGAAAGTTTGGCGCGCAAGGCCGAGATCAGTGCGGTTGCATTCGTGTAGTAGATGTTCTGCTGTGCGAACAGGAGGGAGCGGATCGTTCCGATGTGGTAGGC
>CAXTOI010000534.1:0-2644 GCA_964245645.1 uncultured Novosphingobium sp.
GTTCGAGATGGGCCGGCCGGACTGACCTCCAGCGCCAGCAGGGCGAAGGTGGCGAGCCAGTGTTCGCCCATGTAATCGTCGGCGAGATGTGGCAGCGCGGCGACGAGATGAGCGTCGGCGAAGGCCTGCGCTGCTGCCGGATCGGGCAATTCGGCAGCGATCGTGCGCCAGCACCAGGCGCGCGAAAGATTGAGGCCGTCGAGATGCGCGAGCCGACCATCGCTGCGGTTGCGGACCTGGGCGGGGGTGCGCAGGCAGGCGGTGGCCGGGCCGAACGGGTCGGGCAGGAATCGGGCCAGCCATGGGGCGAAGTTCGAGCCCAGCACATCGTGCATCAGCACGGCTTCGCAGAGCGTGGGCGAAAGAAAGTCTTCGCCGCTGGGCTCCCACGGGCGGCAATCGCGATCTTCGCCGAACCATGCCGTCGCGCGGTCGCGGATCAGGGCGGCGAGCGCGAGGTCGTGGGTGGCCGCCCAGCGCCGGGCGTGAATCAGGGCAAAGGCGGTATTGTCGTGCTTGCCGCTGCGCACGGGGTAAGTGAGTTGGGACAGATAAGCGGCGAAGCGGGCGGCGATGGCTTGCGCCAGGGGTCGGACCGCCCTGCCCCATGGTCGGTCAGGGTGTCGAGCGAGTTCGTCGTGGAGGGCGAGCAGCCAGGCCCAGCCGTAGGGGCGCTCGAAGCCGGCATTCATCGGGCGGGCGAGCGTGGCCAGTTCGCCGGCGATGTTGTCGGGCACCAGCATGCGGTTGGCGAGCGACGCGATCCTGGCGGCGTCGGGCATATCCGGAAACAGGCGGGCCAAGCGCATGATCTGCCACCAGCCATGGACGCAACTATGCCAGTCGAAGCTGCCGTGGAAGATCGGGTGCAGGTCGCGGGGGCGCGCGAGATCGCCGGGGGCGGTGAGGATCTGGGCGAGCTTGTAAGGCCACTCACGGGTGAGATGGCCGAGCGTCAGGGCGGCGAAGCGGGCGGCGGTGGGTTGGGTCAGGGTGTGGGTGCGTGCATTTTCCCGGCGAAGACTGGGAGAGGGGTGCGCGACATTTGGGGATTCTTCGGAAAGGCCCCCTAAGTCAGCCCTGCGGGCTGCCACCTCCGCCAGAGAGGGTGGATGAGGTGAATCACCGAAGCCGCCGCCGCCAGGGGTTTCGATGATCAGAGCATCGCCCGGGTTCATCTCGACGCGTGCGACGGAGCCCAGAGTTTCCGTGCTACCATCGCCGCGCTCGACCCATGCAGCGCCCGTTTCGCCCGGCGCGCCGCCGGCAAGGCCGAAAGGCGGGACGCGGTGGCGGTTGGCGAGGAGGCAGGCGGTCATCGCGCGCAGGAAGCGGATGCGGCGGGTCGCGCCATTGCCGCCGTGGTGCAGGCCGGCGCCGCCGGAATGGCGGCGGATGGCGAATTGCTCGATCCGGACCGGGAAACGGGTCTCGAGCACTTCGGGGTCAGTCATGCGGCTGTTGGTCATGTGAGTCTGGATCGCCGATTCGCCGGCGAAGGTGGCACCGGCGCCTGCCCCGCCAGCGATCGTTTCGTAATATTGGTAAGCGTCGTCGCCGAAGGTCAAATTGTTCATGGTACCCTGGCTGGCGGCCAGGGCGCCGAACGCGCCGAACAGCGCGTCGGTGACGACCTGGCTGGTCTCGACATTGCCGGCGACGACGGCGGCGGGGTAATGCGGGCCCAGCATCGAGCCGGCGGGGACATGGATCGTGACCCCGCGCAGGCAGCCGTCGTTAAGCGGGATGGGCTCGTCGATCAGGGTGCGAATGGCGTAGAGCACGGCGGCGCGGACGATCGCGGTGGGAGCGTTGTAGTTGGTGAGGCGCTGGGCGCTGGTACCAGTGAAGTCGATGGTGAGCGTCTGCGCCGCGTGATCGGCGGCGACGGCGACCTGGATCAGCGCGCCATCGTCCATTTCATAGGCGAAAGCGCCATCCGCCAGCTTGGCGATCAGCCGGCGGACGGCGGCATCGGCGTGGGCCTGGACGTGCTCCATGTAAGCGGCCACGACTTGCGCGCCATAGTCTTCGACGATGCGCGCAAGGCCGGTCGCGCCGCGGCGGCAGGCGGCAAGTTGGGCGATCAGGTCGGCGATGTTCTGGTCGATATTGCGCGCGGGCCAGGGGCCGGCGGCGAAGATGACGCGCAATTCGCGCTCGCGGAAATGGCCTTCGTCGACGACCAGCACATCGTCGAGCAACACGCCTTCTTCTTCGATCGAGCGGCTGTCTGGCGGCATCGAGCCGGGGGTGATGCCGCCGATGTCCGCATGATGACCGCGTGCGGCGACGAAAAAGGCGGGGGCGTTGTGGTTACCCGCGAAGACCGGCATGATGACCGTGATGTCCGGGAGATGGGTGCCGCCGCGATAGGGGGCGTTGAGCGCATAGGCGTCGCCGGGGCGGATGCCTCGGCCATCCTGTGTGGACCCACGCGCGGCAATGATCGTGCGGATGCTTTCGCCCATCGAGCCGAGATGGACCGGGATATGCGGGGCGTTAGCGACGAGATTGCCGCGGGCGTCGAACAGCGCGCAGCTGAAATCGAGCCGCTCGCGGATATTGACCGAGGCGGCCGAGCGCTGGAGCGCGGCGCCCATTTCTTCGGCGATGCTCATGAACAGCCCGGCGAAGTTGGCGC
>CAXTOI010000535.1:0-2283 GCA_964245645.1 uncultured Novosphingobium sp.
ACGTCGAGCGATGTCGGTTTCATCCGCACGCCGGGCGGCCGCACGCTGGCGCTGGCGATCTATGTCACCGGGCAAGGCAGCAAGCCCGACCGCGAATCCCGCATCGCCTCGATCGCGCGCGCGGTTTACGAAGGCTATGAGCCGCAAGTCGAGTTCACCGGGGGCCGGACGCAGTAGGCTTGCGGTCAGCCTGCCCGATGGTAGGGATGGCCGGCCAGAATGCTCGTCGCGCGCCATAATTGCTCAGCCAGCATCGCGCGCGCCAGCATATGCGGCCAGGTCATTGCGCCGAAGCCGATCAGCACATCGGCCGCCGCGCGGGTGGCGTCGCCATGGCCATTGGCCGCGCCGATCAGGAACCTTGCTTCACGAACGCCATCATCGCGCCAGCGGCCAAGCAGCGCCGCAAAAGCCTCGGACGACAGTAGCTCGCCACGCTCGTCAAGCAGCACATTGCGCGCCGGCGTCGGGGCGGGGGGCAGGACGCCGCCGGTTTCAGGCAGTTCGGTCAGCGTGAACGGCCAGGCAATGCGCCTGGTGTAGCGGTCGGTCAGTTCGGCTTCGGGTGATCGTCCGATCTTGCCGCGCGCGATGATATGGAGGCGCATCTAGGATTATCCTGCTGCGGTTCCCTGCCGCTCGCAGGAGCGGAGTGCAGGACGCGCTGCGGTTTTGGGGGACAATTACGCCGCGCCGGCCTCTTCGCCGAACCCCCACATCCGCTCGAGGTTGTAGAAGCTGCGCACTTCGGGGCGGAACAAGTGGACGACGATATCGCCGGCGTCGATCAGCACCCAGTCGGCGGTGGGCAGCCCTTCGAGGCGGGCACGAGCGAAGCCCGCAGCCTTGATCCGCTCGGCGAGTTTCTGCGCCATCGCGGTCACCTGGCGCGACGAGCGGCCCGAGGCGACGATCATGTGGTCGGCGATCGAGCTCTTGCCTTCGAGCGGGATCGAGACGATTTCCTGCGCCTGATCATCATCGAGCGACTGGAGCACCAGGGCATGCAGCGAGCCGGGCTCTGCAAAGGGCAGCGGGGTAGCCATGGCAGCGGCCGCGAGCGGAGCGGGTTGAGTGGATAATTCGGTCATCTGGGCTGAATCAGCTCCTGTTACAGGCGGAAATACCATGCGGCGAATCGCGATCGCCGCATGGCTTGGTCCGGACCGGCTTGAGGAGCTGCGAAAGGGGTCTCGCGGCGACCATCAAGCGTGTCCGGCAATGGAGCGAAAGGTAACTCCGTCGCGCAGGACCGGTAATCCGGCGCGGCTGCTCCAGTCGGGATCGGACGCCCTGAGGGCGCTGGCCGAACGTGGATCAGGATCGAAACGCAGCAGCACCAGCGTCGGCGCGCTCCACTTTTCCGGGCGATGCAAACCGGCTGCAGACCGCCGGTATCGGCTGAACCAGGCCATCGCCGGACTGACGATAGCGCGTGCGTCATAGCCCGGACGTGCGATCACCGCAATCGGCATGGTGCGCGCCAGCCGGCGCCAGTCGCGCCAAAGGTGCATCTGGGCGAGATTGTCCGCCCCCATCAGCCAGACGAAGCGGCGCTTGGGCCAGCGACGAGCCAGCGCGCGCAGCGTGTCGACAGTGTATCGCGTGCCCAGATCGCGCTCGATCATGGTGACGCGGATCGGCAAGCCCTGCGCCTGCATATGTGCCGAAGCGGTTCGCGCCGCCAGGCTGGCCATGCCGGCGGCGGGTTTGAGCGGATTGCCGGGCGAAACTAGCCACCACACTTCGTCCAGACCCAGCGCCTGAATGGCAAAGCGGCTGATCCGGCGATGACCGCCATGTGCAGGGTTGAAACTGCCGCCGAGCAGGCCGGTGCGTATGGGGCGCATTCGCTTACGCGTTGACATAACAATCTCTTCGCCCTGGGGTTGGGCTGTCTTCGGGTCGTGGCAAAAGCCCCTCCTCGTCGCCCCGGGCTTGACCCGGGGTTGGGCTTTCTTTGAGCCGAAGCAAAAGGGGTTGGGATCGATCAACCCCGGATTTCCTGTTTTGCAGCAACGCGTATCCAACAAGAAGCACTATCCCGGATCAAGTCCGGGATGACGATAAACAGCTATTTCAACGCCTATGGGATCAAGTCCGGGATGACGGTAAATTGCTAAGGAGCCGCACAATTCCCTGTTCAGGGCCTGATCTGCCCGGTGCCCCGAACCTGCCATTTATACGTCGTCAGACCTTCCAGCGCGACCGGGCCGCGGGCGTGGAGGCGGCCGGTGGCGATGCCGATTTCCGCGCCGAGCCCGAATTCGCCGCCATCGGCAA
>CAXTOI010000535.1:2293-2623 GCA_964245645.1 uncultured Novosphingobium sp.
GATTTGTCCGCTGCCATGGACCAGGTACTTGTAACTGGTCAATTGCTCGACGCCCACCGGGCCGCGGGCATGGAATTTATCAGTGCTGATGCCGATTTCCGCCCCCATGCCAAACTCGCCGCCATCGGCAAATTGGCTCGAGGCATTGGCCATCACGATCGCGCTATCGACTTCGCGCAGGAAACGCTCGGCCAGCGCTTCGTCGGCGGTGACGATCGCGTCGGTGTGATGCGACGAATGGCGGGCAATATGCTCGAGCGCGGCCTCCGGCCCATCAACCATCGCGACCGACAGGATCGCGTCGAGATATTCGGTATCCCAATCCTGATC
>CAXTOI010000536.1:0-2623 GCA_964245645.1 uncultured Novosphingobium sp.
GTGTTGACGCTGGCGCCGGGGCATGACCCGGCTCGCCTGGAATATGTCCAGACGCTGATTGCGCGGCACAAGTTTACCGAAGCCCGCGATGCATTGGCGCCGCTGCTGGCGCGCGAGCCGGCAAACCTCGCCTATCGCACCGAGGCTGCGGCGATCGCCGTCGGGCTGGGCGAGCATGGGGAGGCGATCGGATTGTATCGCGTGTTGTTGGCTGAATACGCGCCGCGGCTGGCGGATGACGCGAGCGCACGCGCCGCGAGTTCCGATCTCAATCTGTGGCTGGGGCATGCGCTCAAGACCATCGGCGATGTGCCCGAGGCCATCGAGGCCTACCATGCCGCCGTGACGCATCGCCCCGATTACGGCGATGCCTGGTGGAGCTTGGCCAATCTCAAGACCTATCGCTTCAGCGCCGATGAGATTGCCGCGATGCGCGGCGCGGGGAATGATGCCGGCCCGTCGCTCAATCGCGCGCAGCTGCATTTTGCGCTCGCCAAAGGCCTGGAGGATCGTGGCGATTTTGCCGATGCGTGGGAGCAGTATGAGCAGGGCAATGCGCTGCAGCGCGAGGCGAGTCGCTTTCGCCCGGAAATCTTCGAAACCATTACGGCCGAGCAGAACCGCGTCTGTACGCCGGCGTTCTTCGCCGCGCGCGCCGGTTGGGGCGATCCAGCGCCCGATCCGATCTTTATTGTCGGCTTGCCGCGTTCGGGATCGACGTTGATCGAGCAGATCCTGGCCTCGCACCCGCAAGTCGAGGGGACGCAGGAACTGCCTGATATCCAGCGGATCGTGCTCGAATTGCAGGGGCGCGATCCCGATTTCGATCATCCGCGTTATCCGGCGGCTTTGGGCGATCTGTCGGCGCAGGATTGCCGGGCATTGGGCGCGCGGTATATCGCCGCTACGCAGGCGCAGCGGCAGCAGGGGCGGCGATTGTTCATCGACAAGATGCCCAATAATTTCCGCCATATCGGGCTGATCCAGCTGATCCTGCCGCATGCCACGATCATCGATGCGCGGCGCGGCGCGCTGGCGTGCTGCGTTTCGAACCTGAAGCAATTGTTCGCGCAGGGGCAGGAGTTCAGTTACAGCGCCCTGGACATTGCGCGCTATTATCGCACCTATCTGGAGTTGATGCGGCATTGGGATCACGCGCTGCCGGGCAAGGTGCTGCGGGTCTGTAACGAGGATGTCGTCGTCGATCTGGAAGGGCAAGTTTGGCGCATATTAGGCCATTGCGGGCTGGAGTTCGATCCCGCCTGCCTGGCGTTTCACCAGACGAAGCGCGCGGTGCGCACGCCGAGTTCGGAACAGGTGCGCCGGCCGATCTCCAGCGACGGGGTCGATCAATGGCGCAATTTCGCGCCGTGGCTGGGGCCGCTGAAGGACGCGCTGGGTAATGCCGTCGAAGGGTGGCGCATGTGAGCGGGGCTTACGATCTGGCGCCATTCGATCTGGCAGTGGTCGGGAGCGGGATCATCGGGCTTGCGCATGCGGCGATGGCGGTGCGCCGGGGCAAGCGGGTGGTGGTGATCGAGCGCGATCTGCGCGCCAATGGCGCCTCGATCCGCAACTTCGGCTTTATAACCGTGACCGGGCAGGAGCGTGGCGATAGCTGGACGCTGGCGCGGCGGACGCGGGATGTGTGGGCGGAGATTGCGTCCGCAGCCGGCATTCCGATCGAGCACCGCGGGCTTTATGTCACCGCGCGCTCACCGGAAGCATTGGCGGTGATCGGGGCGTTGCTGGACACCGAGATGGGCGAAGGCTGTCGGCAATTGTCGGCTGCGGAATTTCGCGATGAATGCGCGGGGTTGGGCGGCGGCGATCTCCTGGGCGCGTTGTACAGTCCGCATGAATTGCGCGTGGAGTCGCGGGATGCCATTCCGCTGCTCACGGCCTATTTGCGCGCGCAGCTGGGCGTCACCTTCCTGACCGGGACGGCGGTCTATTCGGCTGCACCGCCCCGGTTGGAAACGTCGCGCGGGGTAGTCGAGGCCGGGGCCGTGGTGGTCTGTCCTGGCGACGATTTTTCGACGCTGTATGGCGAGCGCATTGCACGTTACGGGCTGACACGGTGCCGGTTGTCGATGCTGAAGCTGGCCGATCCGGGCTATTGGCTGCCGGCGGCGCTGATGAGCGATCTCAGCCTCGTGCGCTATCGCGGCTATGGCGCATTGCCCGAGGCGCGGGCGCTGGAAGCGAAATTGCGCGCCGAACAGCCGCGCCACTTTGCCAATGGCGTGCATCTGATCGTCGCTCAAGGCGCGGATGGCACGCTGATCGTTGGCGACAGCCATCATTATGCCGATCTGCCGCCGCCGTTTGCGCCCGCCAGCGCCGAAGAGGATATTCTCGATGAATTCGCCCGCGCGCTGGGGCAGGCTGCACCGCCGGTGGTCGAGCGCTGGACCGGGACTTATGCCGTGGCGGCCGACCGCACCTATCTGATCGACACGCCCGCGCCCGATGTGCGATTGGTGATGGTGACCAGCGGCACCGGCGCTTCGACCGGGTTCGGGATTGCCGAGCGAGTCATTGCCGATTTGTTTGGTGAGTGTCATGCCGGTTCAAACTGAGTCGGCCGATTCTCCCCTCCCCGGCGGGGACGGGCTGGGGG
>CAXTOI010000537.1:0-2622 GCA_964245645.1 uncultured Novosphingobium sp.
CGCCGGGGCCCGCGATCCCCGTGACGGACACCGCGACATCCGCGCCGCTGGCCCCGACGGCGAGTCCCCCCTGGCCATCTGCGCCAAATTCGGCCACGCCGCCGCGGTCGCCCGCATGCTCGCCCTGGGCGCACCGGCCGACAGCCCTGACAGCCGCGGCCAGACCCCGCTGATGTGGGCCGCCAGCGCCGGTCGGGCCGAGGCCGTTGTGTTGCTGCTGAAAGCCGGCAGCAATCCCAACCGGGTATCCAAAGCCGGCTTCACGCCCTTGTTCTTCGCGATCAAGGGCGGCTCGCTCCCCGCCTTCGACGCGCTGCTCGCCGCCGGCGCCGGACCCGATCACCGCGGCCCCGAAAACACCAGCGCTCTGCAACTCGCGCTGTATCAGCACAATCTCGCCGCCGCCGCCCGCCTTGTCGCCCTGGGCGCCGATCTTGCCGAGCGCGACCGCACCGGCCTGCAACCGCTCCACGCCGCCGCGCAGGCCGGCGACTCCGCGCTGATCGACCTGTTGCTGGCCAAAGGCGCCGATCCCAACGGCCTCACCGGCCCGTCAAGGATCACCTGGGTCACCGAGGCCAACTTCGGTGTCGCGCCGGCTCCGGTCCCGCCGCTGCCACCGCTGTTCCTGGCCGCCGCCCATGGCCACGCCGCCGCGATGAAGGCGCTGCTGGCCGCCGGCGCCGACCCGCACTTCGTTGCCGCCAACGGCAGCAATGTCGTCACCGAAGCCGCCAAGGGCAAAGACGCCGCCGCCCTCGCACTCGCGCTATCGCTGGCGCCGGACGCCAACCACGCCGACAGTCGGGGCAACACCGCGCTGCATACCCTCGCCGGCGGCACCGCCACGCCCGACCTTGACGCGATGCTCCACCTCCTCGCCGCCCACGGCGCGCGCGCCGACATCCCCAACAAAAAGGGGTATATGGCCGCGCATCTGGCGGTCGACGGCCGTTCCGAAGTCAAGGCGATGTTTGCCGAAATCTACCCCGCCGCCTGCGCTTACGCCGCCAAGCACCCCGTCCCTAAATCCTGAAGCCAAACGCTCTTCCGTCACCTGGGCCTGTCCCGAAGTTCCGCTTGTTCTGCAAGCACCACGGGATGAGCGTGACGGGAAATACTTGGCATCGCGCATCCGCCGCCCTAATTTCGGCAATGATCTGCCTCAATCATTGCGTTGGATCGCTAGCCAGAAACCGGGCACACCACACCCCGGAGCATCAGGGGTCTGAAGTTTGCGGCGCGTAATACCGATTCCCTCACTGGACCCGTTCCTGCTGATCCTCATCGCCACGATCACGCTGGCCTCGCTGTTCCCGGCGCGGGGCGCGGTGACGCCGGTCTTCGATATCGCCACGCAGATCGCCATCGCCCTGCTGTTCTTCCTTCACGGCGCCAAGCTTTCGCGCGAAGCGATCATGCAGGGTATCGGCAACTGGCGCCTGCACGTGCTGGTCCTCGCCTCGACTTACGTGCTGTTCCCGGTGATCGGCCTGCTGCTCACCACGCTCGAATTGGGCTGGGCCTCGCCGCAATTCGCCACCGGCCTGTTGTTCCTGTCGCTGCTCCCCTCGACCGTCCAATCCTCGATCGCGTTCACCGCGATGGCGCGCGGCAATGTCGCCGCCGCCGTATGCAGCGCCTCGCTGTCGAACCTGCTCGGCATCTTCGCCACCCCGCTGCTCCTCGCGCTGTTCGGCCACATTGCCGGGCATATCACCGGGCAAGGCGTCGGCGCGTCATGGGGAGCGGTGCGCACCATCGTCATCCAGCTGCTGCTTCCCTTTGTCGCCGGCCACCTGCTGCGCCCGTGGATCGGCGGCTTCGTGGAGCGCAACAAGAAGATTCTCGGCCCGGTCGATCGCTCCTCAATCCTGCTGGTGGTCTACACCGCCTTCAGCGCGGCAGTGGTCGGAGGCATCTGGCACCACATCGGCGTGAGCGATCTGGTCGTCCTGCTCGGCAACTGCGCAGCGGTGCTGGCGCTGGTCATGGGGGTCAACGTGATCGTCGCCCGGCTGGTGCATCTGCCCCGGGAAGACGCCATCGTCCTGCTGTTCTGCGGCTCGAAGAAAAGCCTGGTTTCGGGCGTGCCGATGGCCGGCGCACTGTTTCCGGCCGCGCAAGTCGGCCAGATCGTGCTGCCGCTGATGCTGTTCCACCAGCTGCAATTATTCGTCTGCGCGATCTGGGCCGGACATCTGGCGAAGAACGGCGCGCCGGACGAGCAGCCGCACGCAATCCCGCGCGAAGCGGACGACGCCATCCGCGTCGCCGCGTCGCTAGGCCTGGCGATCCCCGCCGAATGCCTGCCCGGCGTCACTACCAATCTCGCTCTGCTCGATCACCATGCCGCCATCTTCCGGGCGCCCGGCGCATGAGCCATGCGCTCGATATCGCCGCCGCCGTCCGCTCCGGCCAGATCACCGCGCTGGCGCTCGTCGAAGACTGCCTGCAAAACCTGCACCGGGCCGACGATCTCTGCGCCATCACCCGCATCCTCACCGACCGCGCACGCCACGAGGCCGGGCAGGTAGACCAGGCGGTCGGCATGGGCCGCGACCCCGGCCCGCTTGCCGGCGTACCTTACGGCGTCAAGGACCTGTTCGATGTCGCCGGCCC
>CAXTOI010000538.1:0-2622 GCA_964245645.1 uncultured Novosphingobium sp.
CCCGCAAGACCGATGGCGCACCAACAACCTCCACAACGCCTAAGTGTCCATCAACAAGCACCCATACCAAATATCGTGAACGCCGACGATGCCCGCTGGCTAGCCGCCGCCGCCTGCTTGGCCGCGCGCGCATTGCCGCTCAGCCGCCCCAACCCGGCCGTCGGCGCGATCATCCTGAGCAAAGGCCGCGTCATCGGTCGCGGCTGGACTCAACCCGGCGGGCGGCCGCACGCCGAAGCCATGGCGCTGGAACAGGCCGGCGACGCAGCACGCGGCGCCACGCTCTACGTCACGCTCGAACCCTGCGCCCACTCCAGCCCGCGCGGCCCCGCCTGCGCCGAACTGGTCGCCGCCGCCCGTCTGTCGCGGGTGGTGATCGGTTGCACAGACCCCGATCCGCGCACCGCCGGCCAAGGCGCCGCCCATCTCCGCAGCGTGGGCATCGAGGTCACGCTCCTGCCCTCCCCGGAGGTCGAGTCCAGTCTCGCCGGCTACCTGAAACTTCGCGGCCACGGCAGGCCGTTCGTCACGCTGAAACTGGCGCTGTCGCTCGACGGCTGCATCGCCATGGCCGACGGCAGCAGCCAATGGATCACCGGCGCCGCCGCCCGCGCCCATGCCCATGCCATCCGCGCCAGGCAGGATGCGATCCTGGTCGGCGGCGGCACGCTTCGGGCGGACCAGCCACGCCTCAACGTGCGCCTGCCCGGCCTGATATCGCGCAGCCCCGCGCGCTGGGTGCTGACGCGCAGCGCCGCCCCCGCCGGCTGGCGCGCCCTCACCACGCCGCAGGCGATCTGCGAAATTCCCGATATTCAGTACCTGCTCGTCGAAGGCGGTGCGCGCGCGGCAGCAGCGTTCCTCGCCGCCGATCTCGTCGATCGCCTGATGATCTATCGCGCCCCGATCCTGATCGGCAGCGGCCTGCCCGGCCTTGCCGACATCGGCCTGACGGCGCTGGCCGCAGCCCACGCCCGCTGGCGCCATGCCGATCGACGCCGGCTTGGCGAGGACGCGCTGGACGTCTATGAGCGAAAGTGATTTTGTTGTCGCACCGCTTTAGCAAAAACCGGTGCTCACTTTTTGGCGCGATGCTCTATGTTCACCGGAATAATCACCGCCCGCGGCACCATCCGCAACCTCCGCGACGCCGGCGATCTTCACGCCGTGATCGCTGCCCCATTCGACCCGGCGCAAATCGCCATCGGCGCTTCGATTGCCTGCTCGGGCACTTGCCTGACTGTAGTCGATCGCGGCGGCAGCGCGGGTGATGCCTGGTTCGCGGTGGACATATCGGGCGAAACCGTCGCGCGCACCGTCCCCACCCGCTGGCAGGCCGGCGAGCAGCTCAACCTCGAACCCGCGCTGAAACTGGGCGACGAACTGGGCGGCCATATCGTCACCGGACACGTCGATGGGGTCGGCGAGATCGTCCGCATCACCCCGGTCGGCGAATCGCGCCGCATCGACATCGCGGCCCCACAGGACCTCGCCCCCTGCCTCGCTCCCAAAGGCTCGATCACCGTCGACGGCGTCTCGCTGACCGTCAACGAAGTCGCCGACCAAAGCGACGGCAGCTGCCAATTCTCGCTCAACATCATCCCCCACACCGCCGAAGTGACGACATTCGGCACGCTGGCCCCGGGCGACAAGGTCAATCTGGAGATCGATGTGCTAGCCCGCTACCTGATGCGGATGCAAAGCCTGCGGGGCTAAAGCGTGGTGTAATGAATCTGCACCACCCCCGTCTACCTGAGCTTGTCCGAAGGCTGTCTTTATCCGTCAAGCCGTGATCGGCGTCACGAAGAACAAGACCTTCCGTAACGCAAATTCTTGACGAAGACTCCCCCTCCGGCGCATTATGCCGCCGAACAAGGGGCGAACATGGCGACACGGGCATTCTCTCCTGCAAACGGCGGCAACCAGCGCGCCGGCTGGCAGGTCATCCTCAAGCGCAGCTTGCGGCGCAGCGGTGAGTTGCTCGGCGCGAGCGGGCTGTTCATGGCGATGCTGTTCCTGGGGCTGGCGCTGGTCAGCTATCGCCAGACTGATCCCTCGCCATCGACCGCCGCCGGGGGCGAGGTCGTCAACTGGATGGGCTTGTCCGGCGCCTGGGCGGCAGAACGGGCGCTGTTCCTGTTCGGCCCGGTCTCGGTGCTGTTCCTGCCGCTGCTCTATGTCTGCGCGCGCAAATTGTGGCGTTTCGCCGAGGAAGACGCCCATGACGATTGGGGCGACATGCCGCCGCTGCGCCAGCGCTGGTGGCGGCCTCTGGCGCTGTTGCTGCTGGCGATGGCGCTGCTGTCGAGCGTGCTGTCGCTCACTTTCACCGGTCCGGGCGGCCCCTTGCCGGCGTCGATGGGCGGCATCGCCGGGCTGCTCGGCGCCAAGGCGATCCATGGCGGAGCCGCGCTGCTACCGCATCAGGCGCAGATCTGGTCGGTTCTGGCTGCGGCGATCATCTGCCTGGTCGGCGGCGCCCTGCTGGCCGGCCGCGTATTCGCGGTAGACTGGATCAGCCTGCTGACGCTCCCTCGTGCGCTACATCGCGCGGCCACCCGCGACTCCGGGCACGCCACCATACCCGCGATCCCGCTGATCGGCCCCAAGGCGCGCAAGCAG
>CAXTOI010000539.1:0-2607 GCA_964245645.1 uncultured Novosphingobium sp.
ACCGATCGGCATCATACTCCGTCCGGGCGGTGCAGGGGCGTCCACATCATCAAGCGGGGTAGCTCCGAGCAAATGCCCGAACTGGTGTCGGCCGTGTCCCCGCACATGCGAATATGTTTAGCTTCTATTTCGGACACCGAAATTGGCACGAAATGATAGCCAGTATCGTTCAGCATGTACCCCGAGCGAGGCATTTCGCGTTGAATGCGGCCGATCCAAGTGGCCCAAATCTCGAATGCGCCAGCTTGCATCACCGTGTCGGGGACACGGTAGGCATTCAATGGCTGCAACGCAGTATTGCCGTTATCAGCATCATAAAGGATAGTTCCCGTTCCCTCGGTGCAGTCACGGCTCATCAACCAAGGTATGTTGTCAAGATTTCCACTAGCGACTGCGCGAACACGAACCGTCTTTCCGACATACATTGCAGGCGATTTGGCAAGCTTACAAATTCGACATCCTTAACGACAGGACAGTGCCAGCGGAGGTCGCCAGCATCGCTATAAGCAAAATGCTCCATTTCAGCTCGCGGTGGGAGCCGTTCTTAAATATCGGGAGCACGAGGGCAATCGCCCTCGTACCTTCACCTGAATACTGCCCTTAATACGGGGGCTTATGCAACCCGGCGGGCTCTCGGCAAAGATGGCATATTCGGCTTCGTTGATAGGCCGCGCGAGTGTGCAGCGAGCCGGATCATGCGTCAAATATCCGGTGCAGGTCACGCGCGCCGTGAAGGACGCGGACGATCCTTATCTCATCATCGCTCGCGGTAAAGAAGATCAAGTAGCGGCCCTGCACTGCGACACGCAGGTCCGCAGCCAGATCATCGCGCCCGGGGAAGCTTTCGGGGCGAAGCGCGACCTTGCCGACGATCGTCCGTTCTATCTCGGCCACGAAGCTGCTCGCCCGCGTTGGATTATCGAGCGCTATGAAGTCGCCTATCTCCTCGATGTCGCGGCGCGCTACCGGCAAGATCGTCAGCCGCGCCATAGAACTCAGTTCTTGTTGGCGTAGCGGGCGCGCAACTCGGCAAATACTTCCTCGGCGGCAATCCCCGGACCGCTATCAAGTCCGACCCGGATCGCCTCGCGCAGCGCCTCCAGATCACGCCGCTCGGTATCCCGCGCACGGGTCCAGTTGCGCAGCGCTTCGCGGACGATTTCGCTGGTCGAGGCATATTCTCCGGAATCGACCGTCGCGCGGAGCGTGGCCGCCATCTCGGCGGGCATGGTCACAGTCAGGCGTTCGATGACGGACATGAAGTTACCTCCTGGTCCGCATACTTTATCATACTAATGATGCATCACCAAGCATCAGTTTGAGAGCAGGAGCCGATGGCCCGCATTCCTCTGCTCGCTAATACGGCGGCTTATGCAACCCCATCGGGCTCTCCGTGAAAATCTCGCACCCCGTCTCGGTAATCCCGATCGAATGCTCGAACTGTGCCGACAACGAGCGGTCGCGCGTCACCGCCGTCCAGCCGTCGTCGAGCATCCGCACCGGCGCCTTGCCCAGATTGATCATCGGTTCGATGGTGAAAATCATGCCGGGCTTCAGCACCGGCCCGGTGCCGGCGATGCCGGCGTGCACTACCTCGGGGGCGTCGTGGAACAGGCGGCCGACGCCGTGGCCGCAGAATTCGCGGACGACGCCGTAGCGGCTGGCTTCGGCGTGGCGCTGAATGGCAGCGCCGATATCGCCAAGACGCGCACCGGGCCGGGCCTGGGCAATGCCGATCATCAGGCACTCGTACGTCACGTCGACCAGCCGCTTCGCCTTCAGCGGCACATCGCCGACGAGGTACATGCGGCTGGAGTCGCCGTGCCAGCCGTCCAGCAGCGGCGTCACATCGATATTGACGATATCGCCTTCCTTCAGCGTCTTTTCCGACGGGATGCCGTGGCAGACGACGTGGTTGGCGGAAATGCAGCAGCTATGCGTGTAGCCGCGATAGCCTAGCGTGGCGGGGAGCGCGTCGCCATCGAGCGTCATCTGACGCACGACATCGTCGAGCGCGCCGGTGGTCACGCCCGGTTTGACCATCGGGGCTAGCGCATCGAGGATCTCGGCTGCCAACCTACCGGCACGACGCATGCCGGCAAAGGCGCCGGGACCATGAAGCTTGATCGTGCCGTCGCGCTGCACGGTGTCACTGTCGGAGACGATCTGGTACTGGTTCATGAGGCAGCATGTAGCGCGTAAAGCGGCGTTTTGCGAGAGGTTCTCGGCCGAAATCGTTCGCGCAGGACAGCCCGCTGCGGCTAGAGGAGCTTGATGAGCGATCCCAGCCAACCCAACGCCGCCGATGCTTCGCCGAACGGCAAGCTGATCGTGCCTGACCGGGGCCAAAGCGCCATTGCGATTCATCTGGTTACCAAGGCCGGCCTGGAGGCGTGGTTGAAAGACCGCACGCCGGCGCAACGCGCGCAGGCGGCGGCGCAAAAGTTCAAGGGTGACGCGGCCAGCCGGGCGATCCTGGCAGACGGCGATGGCTGGCTGGTTGTGGCGGGCGTGGCGTCGGCGCCGGCGCTGGGCAGCTGGTGCCTGGCGAAGCTGGCCGAGACGCTGCCGGCCGGAGTTTACCGGTTGGTCGAGGGCGGGCGGGAT
>CAXTOI010000540.1:0-2592 GCA_964245645.1 uncultured Novosphingobium sp.
ATTACTTCAAGGATGCCGGCTATGCATCCGATTAAAAGCACGATGCTCTAGACGATGAACCACATCGCCGTCGCCGCTCCTCCTCGCCAGCGAACGGGAATGACAATCCTCATGGGTCAGGGTCATCGAGATCTGGTATAAGGCGTTCCCTCGTCGCGCGGGGCAGGATTGAGCGGACCCGACACCGAACCCACCCATTCGCGCCACAGCAGCATCAGCACCGCTATCAGTGCCGGCCCCACGACCAGGCCGATCAGGCCCAACACCTCGATCCCGGCCAGAATACCGAGCAAAACGAGCACGAACGGCAGCCGGGTCGCGCCGCCGATGAACACCGGCCGGACGAAATGGTCGGCCAGGAAAACCACGACTGCGCCGATCGCGGCGACCACCGTGGCCGCGGCGATGTGGCCGCCGGCCGCCAGCAAGCCGATGGCGATCGCCACCGCAATCATCGCCCCGAACGGCACCACCGAGAGCAGCCCGGTCAGCAGGCCCAGCAGCGCGGCGTGCATGACCCCGG
Source organism: uncultured Novosphingobium sp. (assembly GCA_964245645.1). GTDB lineage: Bacteria > Pseudomonadota > Alphaproteobacteria > Sphingomonadales > Sphingomonadaceae > Novosphingobium. Next base: position 524 of record CAXTOI010000540.1, read on the forward strand.
CGAAGGCATAGGTCACGCCCAGGATCAGTCCCTCGCCGAAGCCGACGATGACCAGGCCATTCACCGTGCCGCGGATGGCCTGCACCGCCTGATCGGTTACGTTCTCCCCCGCGAGCCCGAAGGCCCGGCGGCTGCCGATGCGCAGCGCGGCTACTACCTCTTCACCCTCGCGCAGCAGGAAGAACAGCACCAGCAGCATGAAGGCGATCAGCAGCAGGCGGTGCAGCAATTCGCGGGCGATGCGCTCTCCGGTGCCGAACGGCGATCCCGAGCCCGGCGCGCCATGCGGCGCCAGATGGTTGATGCCGCCGGGAATGCTGAGGTTGGCTTGCCACCAGCCGACGATATGCGAAGCGAACGGCAATTGCTGCAGGAATGCCGGCGGCGCCAGTCCCTGGTCGCGCGCCGCCGTCAGCCAGTGGTGAATAGCGCTGCTGTCGTGCAGCACCGCTACGGTGACCATCACCAGCGGAAGCACGAAGACCAGCAGGATCAGGAGGGTGAAGCCGGCAGGCAGCGCCAGCTTGCGCCCGCGCGGCCAGCGTTGCGCGCAGCGCGTGAACATCGGCCACAGCGAGATGGCAAAGATCACCCCCCACCCCAGCGCGGGCAGGAACGGGCGCAGTGTCCACAGACCCGCCAGCGCCAGGAATGCGATGGCAACGCCCCCGGCGACAACCTGGCCACGCGTCGCCGTGCTGATATGTCGGGCGGTCCAGGTGCCCGGCGGGCTGGCGAAGCTGTCTTCATGGGGCATAGCGCGGGATTACAGCAAAGCCGTTTGCGCAGCCAGCCTGGATTTTCGAAGCGCTGCGCCCAAATTTCCGGCGGGCTTCGCGCCGGATTGGACGATCGACTTCGATAGCGGCCAGCGCACGAATTGTGTCGCGCAGAATGTGGAAGCTGGTATCCTCGTCGCACGCAACAGGGGTTTGGCGCTTGCGTCGCCGGCTCCTGGCCTCGGGATAGACAAAACTTGGCGGGCAGCAGCGTTCAGCTGCAATGGTTTCGGAGAAACGACATGAGTCGCGCCATCAATCTTTCCATGCCGGAAGCCGGCGTCGTTGCCAGTTGCGCCAAGGCCGGCGTCAGCATCAGCGCGATCGAAGCACTGCCATCGGGTGGAACCCATCTGGTGTGTACCACGGCCGAAGGCGCGGAACTGATGCGCGGCCGGCTGAAGGCCCATGTCATCGAAGGCCGCGTGAAACGGTTCGCCTTCGCTTCGGTGCGGTTCACCGCTTAGAGTCTTTCTGATTAAGACGGCTGGCACCGACCCGACGCAGCAAAAAGACTTCAGCAACTGAAATCATTTGCGCGCTGTTAGGAAAGCGCGCCTAATCATCGCGGGGCCTGGCTGACGCCGGGCGGATCGACGGTGAGGGATTAGAGCATGATTTGCCTGGGTTCGGGGCGGGCCGCTTGGCCGCGCCTCGGGGCGTTTGCGGTTCTGGCTGCAATTGCGGCGGCGCCTTGCGTCGCCGGCGCCCAGGCCTTCGTGCCGGATCAGCAGGCTGCGCAAGCGGCACCGACTGACACCGCGCCGATTGCAGCCGGTCTCGACGATCGCGGCCGGGCGCTCGATTGCATGAGCATGGCGATCGCTAACGAAGCTGCCGGCCACCCCGTGGAGGGCCAGCAGGCCGTGGGACAGGTAATCATCAACCGCATGCGCGATCAGCGCTTTCCCAAGAACGTGTGCGGCGTGGTGTTCCAGGGTTCGGAGCGGCTGACCGGCTGCCAGTTCACCTTCACCTGCGACGGCTCGTTCCGCCGCCGCCTGGCCGACGCCACCCTCGTCACTGCGCGCGGCGCCGCCGAGATGGTGATGGGCGGTCTCGCACCCGATCGCGTGGCCGGGGCGACGCATTATCATGCCGATTACGTCCTGCCGTATTGGGCCGCGTCAGGGCTGCGGGTGGCGCGAATCGGGGCGCATGTGTTTTATCGCATGCCCGGCGATGTCCTGCGATCGTTGGCAGCGGCGAACCTGACTCTGGCGGAGGCGGAGATGGCGGCGATGCAGCGACTGGCCGGGCAGAAGTTGGCGAGGCATCCGCATTGGCCGG
>CAXTOI010000541.1:0-2591 GCA_964245645.1 uncultured Novosphingobium sp.
TCGCTCTGCAGCGCGGACGGTGCGACGATGGTTGCGATCGTGGCATCGTGTTCGTGGATGCCGCTGGTCACGCCATCGGGCAGCTTGACGTGGCTGATATGGATCGCATCGCCGACCTCCAGACCGGTCAGGTCGATCCGGATTTCGTCAGGGATGCTTTCGGGCGCGCAGATCAGCTCCAGCTCGTGGCGCACGATGTTGAGCACGCCGCCGCGCTTCAGGCCGGGCGAGGCCAGTTCATTGGCGAAGACCACCGGCACGTCGACGTGGATCCGGGCATGCGCCGACAGACGCAGGAAATCGACGTGCAGCGGGCGCGAGGAAACGGGGTGGAAAGCGACGTCCTTGGGCAGCGTCCGCAGCTTTTCGCCGCCGACTTCGATCTCGACGATCGAATTGAAGAAGTGGCCGGTGCCCAGCTGGCGCGCCAGTTCCTTCTCTTCGACGTGAATGCTCAGCGGGGTTGCCTTGTTGCCATAAATGACGGCGGGGACGCGGCCTTCACGACGCAGCACTCGGGAGGCTCCCTTGCCTGCCCGTGTCCGCGTCTCGGCCGGCAGGGTAAGCGCATCGCTCATGATCTTGCCTTTCGAAATGCTTGGATGAATGGTCTTTCCGCGCCGCGCCTCCAGGGATGACCATGACGGGGAAGCGCGGGCCCTTAACGGCGCCCTTGCGAAAAAGCAAGCTATTCGATCCGGGTAACGGTGTAGCCTTGCGCGTGCAGCAGTTCCGGCAGGCCATCATCGCCCGCCATATGGGCAGCGCCGACTGCGACGAAGGGGTGGATGCCGGCCGCGAGTTCGCCCGAGATCGCGGCCGCCCAGGCCTGGTTGCGTCGGACATAGAGGGTCTGGCGCAACGCGGGGTTGGCCATGAAGCCTCGATGCGTTTCGCGGGCGATGCCGGCCATGTCGCCGGTCCGCCATTCCTCGGCCAGTTTGTCGGCTTCAGCGCTGGCATGGTCGGCGTCGGCAACGACGGTGGTGAGTAGAGCCCGCTGGTCGGCTTCCGGGAGGCTGTCGAAGAGGCTTAACTGCCGCGCCATGCCTTCGAGTTCGGTGACGGGTTTGGCGGTGTCGCGCAGCAGGGCACGGTCGATGCCCCATTTCGTTTGCGTCCCGGCTTCGGCAACTTGCGCCAGCATCAGCGCGGCGGCCCATGTCTTGATGTGCGTGAATTGCGCTGGTTGCAGGCCGCCGCGCTGCATGAGTTTATCCAGATCGGCTTGCAGCGCCGGGGAAACTTTCACGCTTAGCGGCGACTGGGGTGGGCCGTGAGCGAGACTAGCGAAGGTCTTTGCGCCCGCGGCGTCATCATTGAGCGCCGCGATCTCGACAGCCAGCCGGTTCGATTGATCAAGTGCGGCGCTGACAAACGGCGTGCGCCACGCGAGCGGGTGCGGCAGCGCATGGATCGTGCCGAACAGCCAGCCGCGCTGACCATGCGGGCCGTCGATCCGCCACAAGGCCGGGTGCGCGGGGAGAGGGGACTCGCCGCAACCGGTAAGTGCCAACGCGGCCATGGCGGCCCAAAACCAGGCCCAAAACGAAGCCATGCGCAACTACTGGACCCGTTGGCTGGCAATACCGAGCTTGCGCAGTTCGTCCATGACGCTGCCCGGGCCGGCCAGATGTCCCGCGCCCACGGCGATGAACACCGTCTCGTGCGGTTTTTCGGGCTTGGCCAGCCGCGCCTTGATCCATCCGGCCCACGTCTTGTTGCGGTCGAACAGCAGCGTCTGCATCATCTGCGGATCGTCTTCGTCGGAGTTCATCAGCTTGGCCAGTTCTGCGGCCTTGCCGACCTTCCAGGCGTGGATGATCCTGGTCAATTCGGGTTTCAGACTGGGCAATTGCCTGATCACCTCGAGCAGATAGGCTTTCTGCACCGGCTGCGGCAGGCCGGCGAACAGGCCGAGCTGGAACGCCATGGTTTCCAGCGCCTGATGCGGCAGGGCGCGGGTCTGGGCAAGTTTGCCCAGTTGCAGGTCGACGCCGTTCGCGGGATCGTAGCCCAGCTGCAACATCGGCGCTGTCGCCAGCGTAATCGCCGCGAACCACGGCTGGAAGCGGTCGAGCCCGTTGATCGGAAAATGATTGACGGCCAGCGCTGCTTCGAGCGCCGCGCGCTCGCCGGGGGCCAGCATGTCGCGCAGCGATGGCCCAGGGGGCAGCATTGCCTTGCCCGCGACGATCGTGCGCAAGGCATCGGGGGCGGGCCCGAGGATTTCGGTTACCAGCGTGTCGGAGTGGGTGAAGGCCTGCGCTACCGTGCCATCGAGCCAGCGGACGTTCGCGGGCAGCAGGTGGATCGTGCCGAACAGGTAGATGGTGGCGTTAGGCCCGGTGACTTTCCACAGCGCCGGGTGGGCGATCTGGATTGCTGCCGGCGGTGCGGGCCGGGCAAAGGTGGTGGGCGCGAACCCGGCCAGAAGCAGCGCGAGCGGGCCGCAGAAGCTGCGTAAAAACTTGATCATCCTGCGGCTATACCGGCTTTGCACGCGGAGTACATGAGCGGGTGTCGATCGAAAATCCGGCGGCCTTGACCACTAACAGCCCATCCGCCAAAGGCTGAGGCCATGTCCGAAC
>CAXTOI010000542.1:0-2587 GCA_964245645.1 uncultured Novosphingobium sp.
GCCGCACGCCGGCCAGGCGCCGCCGCGGTTCCGGCAGGTCGACCCAACGCGGGCAAGCGGCGGGCGGCAGGAACAGGCTGGATATCGCCCGGCTGCGCGCCGGCGGCGCCGCGCCGCTGCCCGAGCGGTGCCAGGGGCGCACTTCGCCGCGCCCGATGCCCATGCGATGCAGCAGCAGTTTCAGATGATACTGCGGATGGGTGACGGCATCGTCGCGGCCGAACGGCGGCTCGCCCGGCGCTTCGGATTTGCCCGCGCGGCCCAGCATCTCCCAGACGTCGTCATCCAGCGCCAGGTCGAGATCGGGCAGGATCACCGCGCCTTGCGGCAGGCCGGCCACCACCCGCAGCAACCGCGCGATGGCGGGCGAAGCGCTGGTGATCCCAGCTGCAACAATGGGGTGCACCGGCGGCGCCCGCTTCCAGGCGCGCGCGGTCCGGTCGAGCAGCGCATTGCGACGCGACGGCGCATCCACTTCACCGCGCGCGGCCAGATCCGCCTGCCAATTGGCCAATAGTTTCAGAAACGCGGCGGTGCTGCGCTGCCAATGCGCCGACTGGTCACCGACGATGCCGATTACCTCCTCGGCCAGCAATTGTGCCGGATCGATTCCTTCGACCAGCAACCGGTCCATGGTCTGGGCCGCGGCCCGTGCCTGCCGCAGCAACGCTACGCCGGGCCGAGTGCTATCGCCGTCAAGGTTGCCCAGATGCTCGGCCAGCCGCAGCCAGCGCCAGGTCGGCGCAGCGGCGGGCGGTATGTCGTTCGCTTCGTCATCGATCGGATCGAACAGCAAGCCCAGCGTCTCGTCCAGGTCGAGATCGCCCACCACCACCAGCCGCGGCAGCAGCAGCGCGCCGTTCGACGCGCGCACGAATGCCTCGGTCACGGTTCGCACCGCGCGTTGGCTGGGCAGCAGCAGCGTCAGCCGCGCCAGCCCCGCCTCGCTCTCGCCGTAGCGCGGGATCAGGCCGGCGACGAGCGCGTCGGCAAAGCCGCGATGCGCGGCGATGGCGTAGATTTTGGGCGCGTAAGCGGGCGTATCACCAGGCACCAGCGTCATGTGGGAGCCAGTCGCTGCGGGCTATTTCTCCCCTCCCCGGCGGGGAGGGGTTGGGGGAACGGTGAAAAGCACCGCGTCCAGGCAAGCGTTGATACCCCCACCCAACCTCCCCCGAACGGGGGAGGAGAAGGAAAGGATCGCCTGTCAGGCACGCGTCAGGCGGTCCTCGGTGGGCGCGATGTGGGCGGGTGTGCCGACCTCGAACAGTTCGCCGGTATGCACCAGGCCATACAAGCGCTTCTCGGCAATCGCGCGGCGCCACAGCACGGTCGTCGAAAACGCCCCCTGCGGGGGATCGCGCAGCAGGCGGTGCGACACTACCTGGATGCCTGCGTAGATGAAAGGAGCGATCCGATCGGGCCGTCGCCACTGGATCACGCCCAGCGGATCGAGATGAAAATCGCCCTTGCCCACGTAATTATGCGCGTCACGGTGGCGCACGACCAACAGCAGCGCATCCATCTCATCAGGCCGCCACGCCAGCGACAATTCGCGGAACAGGTTGCGTGGCCCGTCGAGCCAGATCGTGTCGCTGTTCAAGGCGAAGAACGGATCGGGCAGGTACGGCAGCGCCTTGACCATGCCGCCGCCGGTTTCGAGCAACTGCTCGCGCTCGTCGGAGATTTGCACCTTGGGTGCCGCGCGCTGCTCCAGATGGGCCTGCATGGCATCGCCCAGGTAATGCACATTGACCACCGCCCCGGCCACGCCGGCATCAGCCAGCCGGTCGAGCGCGTGATCGATCAGCGGCTTGCCGGCCACCATCACCATCGGCTTGGGCCGCGATGCGGTGAGCGGGCGCATCCGCTTGCCGAGCCCGGCCGCGAGCACCATCGCCGTATCGCTTGCCAGGCCTGTCATGCTGAAAACGCGCCACCGAACTCGCGGCGCAATCGCGAGGGGATATTGGCATCGAACCAGCGCGCCACCGGGGCCAGCGCCGGATGCGTCAGATCGCGCTCGAGCAGCGCCCAGACCCGCGGGATCAGCGCCAGATAGCGCGGCTTGCCATCGCGCTTCCACAGCCGCACGAAGATACCCACGATCTTGGCGTTGCGCTGCGCCCCCAGCCGGGCGTAATCGGCCAGGAACGTCTGGGGATCGACGCCGCTTGACGCACAATAACGGTCGAACATCTCGGCCTCCAGTTCGGGCGACACATCGCGCCGGGCATCCTGCAGCAGCGACACCAGATCATAGGCGCGGTGGCCGACCAGCGCATCCTGGAAATCGAGCAGGCCTTGCTCGTCCAGCGCATCGAGCAGCATGATATTTTCCGAATGATAATCACGCAGTACCGTCACCCCCGGCGCCTGCCGCGCCAGCACCGGGGCGAGCACTTCCTGCCAGGCATGGGCATAGCGCTGCGCATCGACATAGAGATCCTGCGCGGCTGCATACCATTCGGGCAGCAATCCGGCCTCGCGCTGGTACACGGCCATGTCGTAATCGGCAAACGGCCCCGCCGGCAGCGCATGCAGCCGCACCAGCGCATCCACGGCGGCGCCATAGGCGGCGCGTTCG
>CAXTOI010000543.1:0-2585 GCA_964245645.1 uncultured Novosphingobium sp.
TTTCAAAGTAGCTTGGGTCGCTTCAATAAGCTTGCACCCGTCCAAGTGCATCGGACCAGCAGGAACGAATTAGTGTTCCTGCCGTTTCGAAGCAGGCTCACGCATCAGCGCTTGAGCGCCGCGTGGTAATGTAAATGGACGATTCGGGATTGGGCAAGATCGAGACAGCCATCGGGCGGATCGAGTCGGCGGCGGAATGGGACGTCGGCCTGAACATGGCCGTCAAGGTCGCGGCGATGCCGCAGCAAGTGGTCGATCCTCGCAACTTGGTTTCGCGCGATTTTTTGCACGGCGTCTGGCTTGGGCATCCGTTGCATCCAATGCTGGTGACTGTCCCCATCGGGACCTGGACTCTAGCGCTCGGGCTGGACCTTGCAGGCGCACTGGGTGTCGTGGATGGACAAGACGCGAACCGCGCGTCCGACACTGCGCTGGCAACAGGCGCGGTGGGCGCGGTAGCCGCGGCGCTGGCCGGGATAACCGATTGGCGTCGTGTCCACGGGCGAGATCGGCGGACAGGTATGGTCCATGGTTTGATCAACACCACCGCTCTGGCGCTGACGGTGACTTCCCTGGTGCTGCGCGCCAACGGACGACGCAAAGAGGGCCGTGTGGTCAGCGCCTTTGGCTGGGGATGTATGTTTGTGGGTTCCTACCTCGGCGCCCATTTGGTGTTCAGACGAAGAGTCGGGGTGGACCAGGCTGATCGTAGCGCTGAGCCCCGCAACTTCTCACCGGTGATAAAGCTTGCCGAATTGGCGCAGGACAAGCCGCACAAGGTCGAAATATGGGACGAAAAACAACGTCGCCACGTGAAGATCGTCCTTATCAGGCGCGAGGACAGGGTTTACGCAATAGGCGCGCGCTGCTCGCATATGGGGGGCCCTCTAGACGAGGGCTGGGTTCAAAACGGCGCCCTTGTATGCCCCTGGCACGGATCGAGCTTCGACCTCGAAACCGCTCAACCGAAGCATGGACCATCGACCTGCGCGCAGCCCCGTTACCATGTTCGGGTGCGTGAGGGCGTTGTCGAGATCAAGCGATACCAGGAGCCGGGCGAAGACGTGGTCATCGATGATGATCTGGCGCGCGTCGGAACGCCGGTCGAGACGGGCGCCGCCGCTACCGGCAAGACGGCAGTTGAGGTTCTCTTTGACCACCATGAAGTTCTCCGCGGATTCCTCGGCAAACTGGCAGCGATGGCCCCAAGCGATCGGCGGCGGCGCGACTGCCTTCGAGCTTTGGCCGTAGAGTTCGATATTCACGAGGTGGTGGAGGAAAAGATATTCTACCCCGCGGTGCGTCGCGTAACCGACACCGTCGGTGATGCCTACGCTCAGCACAACGAGCTCGACGACGTATTCGCGGCCACCATGAGAATGGGACCGGCAGACGCAGGCTTCATGACCCAGGTCGAGGTCTTGCACGCCGCGCTTGAGCAACACGCCGGCTCAGAAGAGCGGACCATGTTCGTCGATGTGTTGCGTCTGGGCGACACGCGCCTGCGCGAGCTGGGCGCCGAACTGGAGATCGCGATCCAAACCCAACGAGCGTCTCGCCTTAAGCGCACCTGGCGGCATATAAAGATCAAGATGCTGGAAGGCGTTTAGCCTAGATCATCGGTCATCACATCAGACACGACCCAATTGCAGTCACTCCCAGCCCCTTATTACCTTATCAGCTTCCGACGTTTGTTCATCTGTGCACGATCAACCTGCGGGCCGCTGGAATGGCGAAACCTGGGACTTTGCTGACGTTCACACGTGACATGTCGAACAACGGCATTTTATGAGGGTGACCTTCAACGTTGGTCTGGCCGGCATTCAGATGGACAGAATCTGGGTCGGTTCAGACTAGCCGGTCGACGACGACGGTTTGGCTGAAGGGTCACCGTCCGACGGATGGCTGTCCCGACCGCGCCGCCGGAGCCGGCCCTACTCATTTAGCTGTCGCGCCTTTCAAGCGCTCCAGCGTCTAGCGCGCCCTTGAGAATGGTGCTCGGGCCTCTTGCCTGAACGCCGAGGATGACGACTTGATATCTCGCGCGCGTAACAGCGACATACAGCTTGTTGTGAGCTGCGAATGTTAGATAGGCTTTGCTCTGAGAGTGCTGGCTATTGGGTGACGGCGGCACCCTTCCGTCATCCACGCCGACGAGAAGTACACCATCGAATTCCAGGCCTCCCACATAGTCCGGAAGCGATAGGACGAAGCGACCGGCGCTCTTCGCTCGCCGGACCACTTCTGGGTCGCCACGGTGCTTCAGGATCTCGACCGGTCGGTTTTCTTCGAGCGATCTTCTCTCAAGATCATGGAACAAGCTTTCGTCAAATACAACTATTGCAACATCCCCCTTAGTAGCGCTCATCGAAACGCGCATTTCCTCCGCCACCGACAGCGCCGAATCTACCATAGCCACATCTGTCGAGTAATCGACGTAGTAAGGTCTCCTTGCCTTCTTTTCTTCTTCAAAGGTCATATTGCTGTGAGCAAGCGCCATAGGATCTTGAAAGTTCGTAAAAAGGCTAGCGCCTGCTGCGCGGCAATCAAGTTGAGAACGCAGCGACAATCAAGATGAGAATCGG
>CAXTOI010000544.1:0-2579 GCA_964245645.1 uncultured Novosphingobium sp.
GTGTAGGCGAGCAGGTCGGCCGCGCCGGGGGTGGCCTTGAAGCCGCCGGTGCCCCCGCCGCAATTGATGTAGAGGCCGGGCACCGGGGTCTTGCCCAGGATCGGGCTGCGATCGGGGGTGACATCGACCGTGCCGCCCCAGGTCCGCAGCATCCGCATGCGCGAGAAGATCGGGAAGATTTCGCAGATCGCCGCCAGCGTATGTTCGACGACGTGCAGCGCGCCGCGCTGCGAATAGGAGACATATTGATCGGTCCCCGCGCCGATCACCAGCTCGCCCTTGTCCGACTGGCTCATATAGGCGTGCACCGTGTTCGACATGACCACGCAGGGGAAGATCGGCTTGACCGGTTCGGACACCAGCGCCTGCAGCGGATAGCTTTCAAGCGGGAATTCGAGGCCCGCCATTCGCATCACCACCGAGGTGTTGCCGGCCGCCGATACGCCCAGGCGGCGGGTGGCGATGAAGCCGCGCTCGGTCTCGGCCCCGGTGACCGCGCCATCGACGCCGCGGCGGATGCCGGTAACCGCGCAGTTCTGGATGATATCGACGCCGAGCGCGGCGCCGGCGCGCGCGTAGCCCCAGGCCACGCTGTCATGCCGGGCGGTGCCGCCGCGCCGTTGCAGCGCGCCGCCGAGCACCGGATGGCGCGCATGGGGTGAAATGTCGAGCGGGGGGCAATAAGCCTTGGCCTGTTCGGGCGTCAGCCACTCGTTGTCGACGCCGTTTAGCCGATTGGCGTGGATATGGCGCTGGAAACTCTGCACATCGTGGACGTTGTGCGCCAGCATCAGCACGCCGCGCTTGGAATACATGACGTTGAAGTTGAGGTCCTGGCTCAGGCCGTCCCACAGCTTGACCGCGTGGTCGTAGAGATGAGCGCTTTCGTCGTAGAGGTAGTTCGAGCGGATGATGGTGGTGTTGCGGCCGGTGTTGCCGCCGCCCAGCCAGCCTTTTTCGAGCACCGCTACGCGGGTGATGCCGTAGCGCTTGGCCAGGTAATAGGCAGCGCCCAAGCCGTGACCGCCGGCGCCGACGATCACCGCGTCGTATTCGGGCTTGGGAGCCACGTCGGGAAAGAATTCGGGCCAAGTCTGATGCCCCGACAAGCCCTTGGCAAACAGGCTGAAGCCCGAAAAACGCGTCATGGCTGCTGTGCCGCCAGCGCCGCCGCGGCGCGATCGACGTAAAAGCCGGTGAAATATTCGACCAGCTTTTCCTCATTGGAATACATACCCTGGCGGTAACCGTCCGTGGCGATACCGCGATGGTTCCGTTCGGACAGCCGCCCATCCTGCAAATTGGTCGCGCGCCAGACGGCGGCCAGATTGTCGGCATCGTAGTCCACGCCTTCCACGGCATCCTCATGCACGAGCCAACTGGTGCGCAGCATGGTGCGGTTCGCAGCCAGCGGAACAAGCGAAAAACTGACCACATGATCGCAGCAGAAATGGTGCCAGCTGTTGGGCTGAGTCCACACCGACAGGCTGGTTGCTTCCGGTTGCTGGAACGGCCCGATCAGTCGCCGGCATGCCGGCCGGCCGTCGAGCGTCTGCGAAACCGCGCCGTGCCCAAGCGGCAGGCGGGCGACGCGGTGCCAGCCGTTTTCGGGAAATTCGACGAGCTCCGGGTGCAACCCCAAGGCCTGCCAATGCGCCCGATCGGCCGCCATCGCCGCCGCCTCGGTGTCGCCATCCTCAGGCAACCCCTTGCCGAAGCCATTGCCGTCGAGCGAACGCAGCAGTTCGGGGTGGTTGCTGTCGCAGTGATAGCACTCGCGATTGTTTTCCATCACGAGCTTCCAATTGGCCTCATCGACCAATTCGTCCATGACCGCGACTTTCATCCTGGTGAGGTCGAACACCCCGACCTGTGCGGAGATATCGGCCCTGGCGCGGTCGATCGGCGGCGGATTGTCGGACAGACAGACGAACAGCAGCCCGGCGATGTTCTCCAGCGCGACACTGCGCAGATTGTTCGCGCTTTTGTCGAAGGCGGCCGGCATATCGCGCGCGGCGATCAGCCTGCCATCGAGGCCGAAGGTCCAGAAATGGTAAGGACACATCACCCGCGCCATGGTCCCGCGCTGTTGGTCGCACAGCCGCGAGCCGCGATGCGTGCAGGTGTTGTAGAAGGCGCGGATGACGCCGTCGCGGCCGCGCAGGATGATCACCGAGTTGGCACCCAGCTCGAACAGGTAATAATCGCCGGGGTGTTTGACGTGAGCGACGGTGCAGGCGAACAGCCAGACCGATTTCAGCATGACCTGGGTATCGAAGGCATAGGCTTCCTCGCCGACGTATAGCGCCTGCGGCAGTGTATAGCCGGGACGCGCGCGTGACAGGAGTCGCGGGATGGCGGGGAAGTTCATGAATCCTCCCTCTTTGGGGGAGGTGGCAGCCCGCAGGGTGTAGCCTGTCCCGGTGACGGCTGGGAGAGAAGGCCGATTATTCCGGGGCGCGCGCCATACCCGCTATCATAATCGTATCGTCGCCCCGGGCTTGACCCGGGGTTGGGCTGTCTTTGGGCCGGAGCAAATGGTTTGGAATTGATCAACCCCGGATTTGCTCGTTTTCCGC
>CAXTOI010000545.1:0-2577 GCA_964245645.1 uncultured Novosphingobium sp.
GAGTCCGCACCCTAATCCCGCGTGATGTTGAATGGAGCAATCAGATTCGCCGGCAGCGCGATTATCCTGATAACCGCTGCGGATGTCTTTCGCTCGCTCCTGGTGCCGCGGGCGAGCACGCGCGTCTTGCGGGTGGCCCCCGCGCTGAGCCTGGCCCTGTTTTCGACATGGCAGGCTGCCGCCAACCGCATCCCGGGGCCACGTCTGCGGCAGACGTTCCGCGCCAGCTTGGCGCCGCTGATGATGGTACTGATGCTCGGCGTCTGGGTTGCACTGCTGATTACCGGTTTTGGACTGGTGTTCTGGGCCGATCGGGCAAGTTTCGCACCCTCCTTCCAAACGCTCGGCGATGCGTTCTACGCAGCGGGATGCACCTTTGCGACGCTGGGCATCAATGGCGCCGTTACCGGCGACTTCATCCGAATGGCGGTGCTCACCTGCTCGGTGGCCGGGCTGGCCATCGTCACGGTGGTGGCAACTTTTCTGATCTCCATTCAAGCCGGCTATGGACGGCGAGAGACACTGGTGTTGCGGCTCGAATCGCATGTGACGTTACCTCCCGCCGGGATCGCCATCCTGGAAACCTATGCCGGCGAGGCCATCATCGGGCGGCTGGGCGCATTCTTCGAAGCGTGGGAGTTGTGGGCGACGGAGGTGGCGATCAGCCATCGTGCCTTTCCGATCCTGCTATTCTTTCGATCGAACGACAGTCGGTGCGAATGGCTGGCCGCGTTCGGTGCCGTGCTCGATGCCGCGGTCCTGCTCGATACCTTGATCATCGATGCGCCACCGGCGGCAAAAGCCGGCGCACATTTTGTGCTGCGTACAGGCGCGCGAGTGCTCAACGACCTGGCTGAACAATTTGCGACCGAGCACGCAACCGCCGATGTTGTCGATCCGACGCGGTTTCGCAGCCATCGCGCGCGGCTTGCCGATGCCGGCTATCAGGTCACCGATGACGCGAGCGCGGCAGAATCACGCTACGAAGAGCGCCGCCGCACGTATGCCGGTGCGCTGATCGGAATTGGCAACCGCCTTCAGATCGATGTCGATAAGCGCACCGGCGAAGATGTCGACAGCAAGCCGCGCCGATAGCAGTTTGCGCCGCACCGGAGGACACTCGTGCTCGCTCGCCACCGGGGCATCAGGCGGTTTGGGGGCGCAAATCATATTGTGACTTGATGACTAAAGCTGTAGCCGTTACAGCGGCGGTATGGCTCAATCATCAGGCCAAGCACAATGATCCTTGTGACTTCTGCAAACGGTAACCAGGGGCGGCGGCTTGTACCTTTGCTCCTCAAGGCAGGGCATTGCTTGCGCGCATGCGTGCAGAGCGAATCGTCAGCGAACTTTCTGCAAGCACAAGGGGTGCAGGACGTGCTGGTCGGGGATCTCGCCGATCCGGGGTTCATCGCCGCGGCCATGCGCGGCGTTGCGAAGGTGTACCACATCGGGCCGACATTGCATCCGGCGGAGCGGGCGATCGGCTTCGGCATGGTGGACGCGGCCCGGGCGGCCGGGGTCGGCCATTTCGTCTTCAGTTCAGTGCTGCACGCCATCACCACCGACCTTCTCCAGCACGAGATCAAGCGCGATATAGAGGAGCATCTGCTGTCCTCGGGGCTGGAATTCACGATCCTGCAGCCGTCGAACTACATGCTGGCGCACCGCTTGAAGTCGGTTTTTGAGGAAAGTGTCTTTCGCCTGCCCTGGTCCCTGGAGCGCCGTCAGTCGATGGTCGACTTGGGCGACGTTACCGATGTTGCGGCATTGGTCCTGTCCGAGCCCGAACGGCATGCGGCGGCCACGTATGAACTGGTCGGGCCGGGACGCTTCACCGGGCATGACATCGGGCGGGTTCTATCCGATGTGATCGGTCGCTCGGTGGCGGTCGAGCGGCTCGACCTGGAGGCGTTCGTTCGCGCCCGGTTCGGGGATAGCGACCCAGAGACGCTTCGCCACCAACTGCGCATGAGCGCCGCCATCGAGAAGCGGTATAGCAGCCACGATTTTCTCGGCAATTCCAACGTGCTGACGTGGCTGCTCGGGCGGCCGCCGACCACGTTCGAGCAATTCGCGCGCGACGAGTATGCGTGTTTTCGGGCGGCGGGAGGAGGGATCTGACCAGCCAACCGGCCTCACGTTTCGCTGGAGGCTGCCTTGCGCTCGCTCGCTCGCTGGACCTGGCGGCTCTCGGCGGCACTCATGCCCAGGATGCGCAGTTGATATTCGGCGGCGCGCGTCGCGATGTCCGGCCCGCCGCCCGCGAGCCGGCCACTGACGCCGGCGCGCAGGATGGCCAGATGGGCGTCGATCACGAATTCGTCGAGCGGTTCGCTGAAGCGCCCCTGCTCGATCCCGAGCGCGACATCGAGACGGATATAATGGGCGACATTTTCCTTGATGGCGTCGAATTCGGTGAACGCCGAGACCAGCAGGCGACCCCACAGAGGTTCCGCTGCGGCGATCTCAATAAATTGCTGGGTGCCGAAGGCGATGCGCGCGGCGCCGTCTTCCAGCGACAGTCGCGTGCTGCTCATATCGTCATGCATCGCCTGCGTGACTGCCTCGCAGACT
>CAXTOI010000546.1:0-2577 GCA_964245645.1 uncultured Novosphingobium sp.
CAGATCCGGGCGATCGGCGCGGCGGTTGGGGTTACCGTCGTTGAAATGGCCCTGTTTTCACAGGGCCAAACGCTTATGGCACAAGCCAGCACATCATTGATCACCCGCGAATGACCTTGCGCGAGGCGCAAGGGAACGGCCATTCAGCCGCGATCGGCATGCTGAAAGTCCCGACCTGATTTGGTGGGGCACGCTGGACCACGTCGTTCCCGCAGTGTGCGATGCCGAACGGTGCCACCACATGCGCCGCTGCCATGGTTATCTGGGCGCGTGCGGGAGAAACTGCTGCACAGCACAAAAGATAGTTGACGATCCGTCATCTTTTTCGATAGGAAGGCAAGGTAGGCAGCGGCGCAAAGTGGGCGATCGCTTCAGGAGAAATACCATGCGTTCCTTGATCATGTTTGCAACGTTGCTCGGGCTGTCCGCTGCGGTCGCCGCTCAGACGGCCGCCCCGCCGGCGCCACATATTGGACAAACGGTACGTGACAACAACAACATGCGCGTCGGTACCATCGACCGGGTCAATGGCGACGGCTCGCTCCAGCTGCTGGTCGGCATGGGCTTCGTCACCGTTCCGGCCGACAAGGCGACGGTCGCCGATGGCGTCGTGAAGCTGGCGATGAGCAAGCACGAGGTCGAGCGTCTGCATTGACACCGCGTTGCGGCGCGATCGGCGAAGTCACTTTGGCCAGGCAGCGAGCGCGATGCCGACGATGGCGTTGAGTTCCGTGGCCGTTGCGCCATCGATCGCCTGCACTGCCATACCTTGGTGGACAGCCGCATAGAAACGAGCCAGCGCAATCGCGTCGCAGGTTTCGGGAACCTCGCCGGTGCGTTTGGCAGCTTCGATGCGGCCGATAAAATCCTTCAGATCGGCGATGCGGTACGATCCGGCAGTTTCGCGCGCGCTGCGGTTCTCGGGCGCGCATTGCAGCGACCCGATAGCGATCATGCACCCTGGTGGCCCGGCTGGATCGGCGAATTGCTGCGCTGCTTCTTCCAGGTTGCGCTTCAGCAGTTGGTATAGGGTGGGCGTTATGCGGGCGGATTCGCCCCCGGCGACCTGATGGCGGTGTTCGCGCAGCCTGGCGAACACCTGTTGGTACAGACCGGCCTTCGAGCCGAACGCTGCATAAAGCGTGGGTGCGGTGATGCCCATCCGCTCGGTCAGCCGCGAGATCGAGGCGCCGTCGTAGCCATGCCGCCAAAACAGTTCGGTGGCGATATCGAGCGCCGCTTCACGATTGAAAGACGGCGGTCGGCCCCTGCGCTTGGCGATCTGGCTCATTTGATAATCATCGCTAGATAATGTTGACGCTGCACTATCGCCTTTTTATAGCGATCACTCAGAAATAGCGAGGTCTTCATGAATCATAAAGTTATCATTCGCGCTGCTGGCGGCCTCGACCAGTTGGCGGTGATCGAAGAACCCGTACCAACGCCCAAACCCGGCGAGGCGCTAATCCGGATCGAGGCGGCGGGGGCTGCCTTCGGTGACGTTCTGATGCGGCGCGGCGTCGCCGGCGGCAAGTTTCCGCAGACCCCCGGCTACGATCTGGTCGGCATCGTCGAGGCGCTGGGACCGAATGCGTCGCGCGTATCGGTGGGCGACCGCGTCGCTGCGCTTCCCGGCAAAGGCAGTCAACAGCAATTCATCTGTCTACCTGAAACGGTGCTCGTCCCGGTGCCGTCCGGCGTTTCGTCCGAGAAGGCGGTGGCCGTGGTGTTGAATTATCTGACCGCCCTGCGACTGCTGAACCAGGATGCCAAGCTGAAGGCCGGGCAATCCGCCTTCATCTATGGGCTGGCCGGCGGCCTGGGCAGCGCCATGGCCCAGATTGCCAGGCAGCTGGGTATCCGCTTGTACGGCACGGCCAGCGGTAATCGTCTAGCCGAAGCGCGGCAGGAGGGTGCGACAGCGTTCGATCGTGGCAATCCCGGCTGGGTGGCAACCGCGCTGCGCGAGAGCGGCGGCGGGTTCAACGCGATATTCGATCCCATCGGCGGCGCCAGTCTGACCCGGTCCTATGGTCTGCTCGCACCACAGGGCACACTGGTGATGCTCGGTGTTGCATCTGCCGTTCAAGGCGCCGGCAAGGCCATGCCCAAGGTTCTGGGTACGCTGGCCCGCTTGGCCTACCTCAAGCTGCGCCCGGGCTCGCGCCATGTAAAGCTGTCAGTGACTTCCGACGCCAAGGATGTGGAGCGCTTTCACAAGAACCTGACCATGCTGTTCGGGTGGCTGGCGGAAGGCAAGATCGACCCTGCAATCTACGAAGTGCTGCCGCTGGCGGATGTCGCACTTGCCCAGACGATGCTGGAAGCATCGGCGGCCCACGGCAAGATCGTGCTGCGGCCCTGATCTGATCCTCTTCAATCCTCCGGGGGGGGGGTGGCAGGCCGTAGGGCCGACAAAGTGGGCGCCTTTAGCGAAGCAGCCGCCGCGTGAGCGTATAGCCAATGCTGCCCCCCTCCGTCTCGCTGCGCGAGCCACATCACCAAGGGGGAATTTCGGACCGAATTTAGCGCAGGCTGCGCTTGCAGGCGATCCCCGCGCCACACGCGCTCATTTCC
>CAXTOI010000547.1:0-2572 GCA_964245645.1 uncultured Novosphingobium sp.
TTGCTCGGAATGGCGACATACTACCAACGAACATCCGGCTGAAGGCTGGATCACCTACCGCTTCCATCCGCGCTTTGGCGAGAGGGTAGAGATCAGACGCCGGCTCGAACGCGCCGGCGTGGAGTACGTCGTTGTTCTACAACCCGATGGTTCGTTCGCCAGCTTGCCGGCCTGGATGACGGAACCTGCAGCATTGTGCTTCGAGATTGGTGACGGTCCGCTGTGCTTTCCACTTGATATCCTGCGCGCAATGCGTGCCGAAGTCGACGCGCTTCTAAGCTTTCTGCTGTCCGAATCCAATACGGAGACAGCTGAAGATGGCGCGCAAATCCTCAACTCAACAACCAAATCTGTTCGACGCAGGGCCACCGCACGTGACGCCGTGCCCGACCCGCATGATCGAGCTGCAGGGCCTTCTGGAAGGGCTGATGCGGGAGATCGCACAGACGCTGGCCAACGTAAAAAGCACGGAGGGCAGCCATGAACAAGATCACAATTGAGCATCTCCAGCGCAGCGCTTGCGTCTATGTCCGTCAATCAACGGCCGACCAGCTTTTGCACAATCTTGAGAGCCAGCGGCGTCAATATGCGCTCGCTGATCGTGCCAAACAGCTGGGCTGGATGACAGTCGAAATCATTGACGATGATCTCGGTCGCTCGGGTGGCGGCATTGCGCGCCCAGGGTTCGAGCGGCTGTTGGCCGCGATCTGCGACGCCCGTGTTGGCGCGGTGCTCGCGATCGAGGCTTCCCGGCTTGCCCGGAACGGTCGTGACTGGCACACATTGATCGAGTTTTGTGGGCTGGTCGGCACGATCATCGTCGACGAGGACGGAATTTACGACCCTCGTCACCCTAACGATCGGCTGCTTCTGGGCATGAAGGGCACGATGAGCGAGCTCGAGTTATCGCTGTTTCGCCAACGCTCGCACGAAGCCCTGCGCCAGAAGGCGCGGCGCGGCGAATTGGTGCTCGGTGTGGCAGCGGGCTATGTGAAGGTCGGGCGCGACCGGGTCGAGAAGAATCCGGATAGGCGTGTGCAACAGGCCATCGGGCTCGTCTTTGAGAAATTCGCGGAATTCAAGAGTGTGCGGCAGGTCCATATCTGGCTCCGGAACGAAGGGATCGAATTACCCGTCAAATCGCGGAGCGGCGAGGCTCACGGTATCGTCTGGCGTCTGCCGGCCTACAATATCGTGCATGGCATCCTGACCAACCCCATCTATGCCGGTGCCTACGCGTTCGGCCGCACGACCAGCCAGGTCAGCGTGGTGGACGGCCGCAAGCGTATCCGGCGCGGCGTGCACAAGCCGATGGCCCAATGGGATGTTCTGATCAAAGACCATCACGCCGCCTACATTGGCTGGGACGAGTTCGAAGGTAACCTCAAGGCCATCACCAGCAACGCGACCGGCATGAGCAATGCGCTGGCGCGCGGAGCCGCCCGCGAAGGCGAATTGCTGCTGCCTGGCCTGCTGCGCTGTGGGCATTGCGGGCGTAAGCTCTTTGTCCACTACAGCGGCAAGCTTGGTCGCTATCACTGCTCCGGCGCACGCTTGAACCATGGCACCGCGCGCTGCATATCGGTGAGTGGCTTGAGCATCGACGCCGCGATCGCCAATGAAGTGCTGCGGGTCCTCAAGCCGCTCGGTGTCGGCGCTGCGGTCAAGGCCATCGAAACCCAATCGAGCGAGATTACGGCAGGCGAGCGGCAACACAGGCTCAGTCTGCAGCAGGCTCGCTATGATGCCGCCCATGCCCGTCGGCAGTACGATGCGGTCGATCCCGCCAATCGGCTTGTCGCCGGCGAACTGGAGCGCCGATGGAATGAGGCCTTGCAGGCAGTGGCTAGGATCGAGGCCGAGATCGCAGTCATGGTCGCACGGCGCCCGCCGCCGCTTGGGGAACTGGAGCGGGAGCAATTGATGGCGCTTGGCGCCGATCTCGAACGCGCCTGGTTGCACCCGGCCGCGACGGCAGCGACACGCAAGCGCATCCTGCGCACGGCGCTGTCGGAGGTCATCGTGCGTCGGAATGGCGCGATCATCCACGCAGTTTTGCACTGGCAGGGCGGCGACCACACCGAACTCAATGTGAAGCAGCGCCTCAATGCCGCCGGGCGGCACAATCCTCGCATTCCGGATGACACCATCGCGCTGATGCGTGAGTTGGCCAGGCTGATGCCGGATCGGCAAATCGCCCTCCTGCTCAATCGCATCAAGGTCGCAACGGGATATGGCAACGCCTGGACGCAGGAACGCGTCCGCGGATTCCGCCATCACCACGAGATAGCGGGGTTCCGCCGAGAAGAATGGGCCGAACGCGGCGAAATCAGGCTCGAAGATGCGGCGAAGATCGTCGGCGTGTGTAACATGACGGCGTTGCGCATGCTACGCCGCGGCACCATCCCTGGGCGACAAGTCTGTCCCGGTGCTCCCTGGGTGATCAGGGCCGCAGATCTGACCGGCTTCGCTGGAAGAAGACGGTCGGCGGCTCCGCTAACACTAAATCCCGACCAGCAGACCTTGGCTTTTCAATAAGTTAACATGAGGTGCATTATGACTCGTGGCTGCT
>CAXTOI010000548.1:0-2560 GCA_964245645.1 uncultured Novosphingobium sp.
GCGCGCGATCCGCTTCGCCGGCGACCGGGTCGAGGCGCTTGATTTCGGCGCCGGGGCGGAGCCGGTGCACGATGCGGCGGTCGTGCTGGCAGTGCCGCCGTGGGTGGCCGGTGACATGGTGCCGGGGCTGGTCGTGCCGGACCGCTTCTGCGCGATCGTCAATCTTCATTTCGCCTGCCCGCCGCCCGCCGATGCGCCGATGATCACCGCCTTGCTGGGCACGCTGTCGCAATGGCTGGTCTGTCATCCCGACCGCATATCGGTGACGATCAGCAGCGCCGACGAGATCATCGACCGCGACCGCGCCGGGCTGGCGGTGCAGGTATGGGACGAGGTGAGCCGCGCCCTGGCCATCACCGCGCCCATCCCGCGCTGGCAGGTGGTCAAGGAAAAGCGCGCCACATTCGCCGCCACGCCGGCGCAGGATGCGCGCCGCCCCCCCGCGCGGACGCGCTGGCGCAACCTGTTCCTGGCCGGCGACTGGGTGCAGAACGGCCTGCCCGCCACGATCGAAGGCGCGCTGCGATCGGGCGACAATGCCGCGCGGCTGGCGATGGGGCAGAGGTTGCGCTACAAATCGGGCATATGATCGAGACATTGGAACCCGTGGCCGTGCGCGACCGGCTGGAAGCGTCACTGGATGCCGCGACACGCGCGTTGAGCAGCGAACAGCAGCCCGATGGCCACTGGGTCTACCAGCTGGAAGCAGACGCCACCATCCCGGCCGAGTATATCCTGCTGCGCCATTATCTGGGCGAGCCGGTCGATGCCGCGCTCGAGGCAAGGATCGCCACCTATCTGCGCCGCCGACAGTCCGCCGAGCATCATGGCTGGCCGCTGTATCACGGCGGCCGCTTCGATGTCAGTGCCACGATCAAGGCCTATTATGCCTTGAAGATGGCAGGCGATGCGCCCGAAGCGCCGCATATGGCCCGCGCCCGCGCGGCCCTGCTGGCGGCAGGCGGCGCCGAGGCCGGGAATGTCTTCACTCGCATCCAACTGGCGCTGTTCGGCGCGGGACCGTGGCAAGTGGTGCCGACCATCCCGCCCGAACTGATCCTGGCGCCGCGCTGGTTTCCGATCCACTTCGGCCGCATGTCATACTGGGCGCGCACGGTAGTGGTGCCGCTGCTGGTGCTCTGCGCGCTGAAACCGCGGGCGCGCAACCCGCTGGGCGTGCGCATCGATGAATTGTATTCGGGCCGCCCAGCCAGGCTTTCGAGCCAGGCGGAACACGTTCATCAGGGCTGGCGGCTGTTCTTCGGCGCGCTGGATTGGGCGCTGAAGCGCGGCAATGGCTGGTGGCCGAAAAAGCTGCGCGCCACTGCAATCCGGCGCTGCGAGCAATGGGTGACGCAACGGCTCAATGGCCATGACGGGCTCGGCGCGATTTATCCGGCGATCGCCAACAGCGTGATGATGTATGATGCGCTGGGCTACCCGTCCGACCATCCCCACCGCGCGACCGCCCGCGATGCCGTCGAACGCCTGCTGATCGCCAGGGACGACGAGGTCTACTGCCAACCCTGCGTGTCGCCCGTCTGGGACACGGCGCTCGCCGCGCATGCCATGCTCGAAGTCGGCAGCGAAGACGCGCTGGTCCGCGCCGACCGCGCGCTCGACTGGCTGCGGCCGCGGCAAGTGCTCGAAGTGGCGGGGGACTGGGCTGACCAGCGCCCCGGCGTGCGGCCCGGCGGCTGGGCATTCCAGTACAACAACGATCATTACCCCGATCTGGACGACACCGCCGTGGTGGTCATGGCCATGGATCGCGCCGCCGGGCTGCGCCATGGCGAGAACGGCGAAGCCATCGCGCGCGGGCGCGAATGGGTCGACGGGCTGCAATGCGATGACGGCGGCTGGGGCGCGTTCGATGCCGAAAACACCAGTTTCCATCTCAACAACCTGCCGTTCGCCGACCATGGCGCTTTGCTCGATCCGCCGACGGCCGATGTTTCGGCACGCTGTCTCTCGATGCTGGCGCAGCTTGGCGAGACAGTGGACGCGCCCCGGATGAAGGCGGCGCTGGCTTGGCTGGAGCGCGCGCAGGAACCCGAAGGCAGCTGGTTCGGGCGCTGGGGCGTCAACTACATCTACGGTACCTGGTCGG
This sequence comes from uncultured Novosphingobium sp., assembly GCA_964245645.1. Classification (GTDB taxonomy): domain Bacteria; phylum Pseudomonadota; class Alphaproteobacteria; order Sphingomonadales; family Sphingomonadaceae; genus Novosphingobium. The sequence goes on from CAXTOI010000548.1 coordinate 2,111, forward strand.
TGCTCTGCGCGCTGGGCCGGGCGGGGATCGCGCGCGAATCGGCGATGGTTTCCCGCGCGGTGGATTGGCTGATCGCGATACAAAACCCCGACGGCGGCTGGGGAGAAAGCTGCGATTCCTACGCGCTCGACCGCAAGCGCCACGAACCCGCTCCCATCACCGCCTCGCAGACCGCCTGGGCGCTGCTCGGGCTGATGGCGGTGGGCGAGACCGCATCGCCCGCAGTCGCACGCGGCATCGAGTGGCTGCTGGCGCATCAGCAAGCCGATGGCCTGTGGGGCCAGGAACACTACACCGGCGGCGGCTTCCCGCGCGTGTTCTACCTGCGCTACCACGGCTATCCGCGCTATTTCCCGCTCTGGGCGCTGGCCCGCTACCGCAATCTCAGCCGCGCCAATATCGATCGCCCGGCATGGGGGATGTGAAGGCGGACCGGAGCGATGCTGATTC
>CAXTOI010000549.1:0-2553 GCA_964245645.1 uncultured Novosphingobium sp.
GACAAGCACGGTACCGACGGTCGCGGAGCGCGGCGCCAGTGACGCCAACACGCTTCGCCCGGTTCCTGACATCCTGGATTTCCTTTCAAAATGCAAAAAGATGGCAGTTTGCGTATATAGATTAACGGGATGAGAGCCCTTTCGTTCCCTCGACGCGCAACAAGCCGGCCGCGCCGAGGCGCCGCAGCAGGTGCAGGAAAAATTGTGCTGCCGCCCAGAATAAATTGTCGGGAACCGTTTTGGAAATCGATCGTTCGTCACTCAGAGCACCGAACGGCCGAGGGAAACGATTATGTCTGCAGAGCTTGTCAGCACCCCCGTCAGCTTTCCGGCGGAGGCCGGGGAAGGCGGCAATGCCAACCCGGTCGGCAAGCCCTTGTCGGATGCGGAGTTTCACCGCGAATTGACCGGGGTGATCAAACATCTACGCGCGTTTGCGCGTTCGCTGTGCGGCTGCCGCGACCGCGCCGATGATCTGGCGCAGGAAACGCTGATGAAAGCCTGGGCAGCACGTGATCGCTACGTTGCCGGCACCAGCTTCCGCGCCTGGACTTTCACCATCCTGCGCAATCATTACTTTGGCCAGCTACGGCGTGAGCGGTTCACCGGTGCTTATGACGAAGGCGTTGCCGAGCGTCTGCTCCAGTCGGTTGGCAACCAGGAGAGCATGGTCGAAGCCACCGATGTGCTGCGCGCCATGGCTACCCTGCCCGATGCACAGCGCGAAGTGTTGATTCTCGTTGCAATCGGCAATGTCGGCTACGAAGAAATCGCCCAGATTTGCGGGATTGCGCTTGGCACGGTCAAGAGCCGGATATCTCGCGCTCGCGCCATGCTGGCGGCCGTGATGGACGGTGGCGTGCTTCCTGATTTTCGCCATAATTTCGTTCTCGAAGGCGATGTCGTCGACACCTTCTTTGCACAGTTAAAGCGGGTGATGGCCCAGGAAGAGCAGAAACGCCTGGCAGCTTGATTCGCGATCGTGGCGCAGGCTGGCGAAGTTAACTAGTAGAAAAATCAACTGGTTATCGCGTAACCTTAAAGTCATTTGACAAGAGTTTGTGTTAAAGGCATAGTTACCTCGCGCACCTAGAGCGTGATGTGGCTGCCGGTGGTTGCGTCACGCTCTAGGTGCGCTATTTTTGCCAAGTCAGTCCTGGCGCGCATGAAGATGCGCTGATAGCTCGGCGGCGTTTCTTGCGTTAACCCCCGAAATCGCTGCGGTTGGCACGATGGCCGTGACGGCCAGGCCGTTCGGCAACCAGTCGAACTCCAATATTCCGCCCAACTGGCTAACCACGCTGAGTTGAGCCAGCCGATAACCAAAGCCGCGGCTCTCCGGCTCGACTACATGCGGGCCACCATGCTCGCGCCAGCAGATCCTGATCTGCTCGCCGGAATCCCCGGTGCAGGTTTCGATCGCAATGGCGACGGTCCCGCCTTCTGCGCTCAATGCGCCGTATTTGACGGAATTCGTACTGATCTCATGAACGAACAACCCCAGCGGCGTCGCGGCCTGTTCGCCCACCGCCAGATCGTCGCCCGATATATGCCAGCGCGGCTGTTCGTTCGACGCATACGGCATGAGCAGGATATTGAGCATGTCGTGCAGGCTGGGATCGGGCTGGCCGACACTGCGGGCAAACTGCGGGCTGACGAAACGCGGCCTGACCAGATCATGCGCCCGGCCCAGCGCACGCAGACGCGACTGCATCTCGCCGGCCACCGGCTTGAGTGTCGGATGGTTGCGGAGCGTCATCGATATCAGCCCCTGAGTCACCGCAAACAGGTTCTTGATGCGATGGCTGAGTTCCTGCGACATGATCTCGAGCAATTCACTGGCCTGCACCTGCCCCTGGATATCAGTACAAGTGCCGATCCAGCGCACGATTACGCCGTCCTCGTCGCGGATCGGCAATCCTCGCACCAGCATCCACACATATTCACCGTCATGGCGCCGCAGGCGGTAATTGACGGCATAGCTGCAATCGTCCGCTACGGCCTGCGCCCAGGCCGCGCCGCTCTCGGCCCGGTCATCGGGATGGACAAAGTCCAGCCAGCCGGCGCCGAAGCCGGCGGCGGCGGATCGCCCGGTAAATTTGCACCATTGCGCGCTGAAATAATCGGTCGAGCCATCGGGCGGGGATGACCAGACCAGCTGCGGCAAGGCATCGACCAGCACGTCGAAACGCTGCTCGGTATGCGCCAGCCGGATGAGCGTGGCGGAGCTCTGCTGGCGATGCTCGGCAGCCTGGCGCCATTTTTCGAGCAGGGCCATCGCTGCCTCGGCAAGAGTTTCCAGCGCCTCTGCCTGCTCGGGTGACAGCGCAGCCCGTGGCTTGCTGTCGACCACGCAGAACGAGCCCAGCGGAGTACCATCGGGCGCGATCAATGGCTCTCCGGCATAGAAGCGAATGTGCGGCGCACCGGTGACGAGCGGGTTATCGGCAAAGCGGCGATCGTTTCGAGCATCGGGCACGGTCATCAACCCGCCATGCAGCATCGCATGCGCACAGAACGACTGAGTCCGGGGCGTACCCTGGATATCCACCC
>CAXTOI010000550.1:0-2542 GCA_964245645.1 uncultured Novosphingobium sp.
ATGAATTCCGGGCTCGCGCCCATCGCGGGTGTCACGCAGATGGTAGATTGCGCCTATCGGCAACGTCTCCATACTGTGCACCTGTTCGACACCGAGCTCATATTTTTCGACTTTCCACGGCAACTGGCGCAGGCCCTCTGTGCCATAGCCGAGCATTTCGAGCGCATCGCGCCACAGCTTGATCCGGGCCAGGCCGGGGAGCGCGGTCAACTGCGCACCATCGAACCGCACTGGGCAGACATCGTCGGTTAGCACGCCATAGCCGCGGTCGCGGAAATAGGTGGCCAGCGTGGACTTGCCGGCACCTGAATCGCCACAGAACAGGAACGCTTGCCCATCATGCACGATGGCGTTGCCGTGTAGCGGCACCAAGCCGCGCTGGTACAGCACGACACCGAATACGGTGCCCAACAGGAACAGCGATATCTCCGCTTCCTCGACGCCGGGTTCCGCATCGACGACGATCGTATGACCGGCCGTGACCAGAAAACGGCCGGTTTCCACGATCTCGATGAACACGTCGGGTCCAGCGACCGCGACCTGGAGCTCTTCCATATCGTGGGTGACCGACGGCATCACGACAGCGCCGGTCCGTATCGTTACGTCTGCCTTCCGAGCAGCACCATCGACGACTTCTGCAGTCGCCAGCGAGGGCAGCGCAAAATCGACCCCGATGATCAGATTGTAAGCCCGATAGGCGTAATCGCTCACAAGATGACGCCGGTCGCGAGCAGGTCATCTCCGCCGGTCACCCGACGCTCCTTGAAATCGCTGGTGCGCGCATCGACGATTTTGCCCTTTTCCATTGCTATGACGCGTTTGCAGAGGCGTAGCGATTCGATGCGGTGCGCGATAGACACGATCGTCAGGCCGGGGCGCAAACCATCGAGCCGGGCCAGCAGCTCAGCCTCACCGGCAAGATCGATGGCATTGGTCGCCTCGTCGAGGATCAGCAATCGCGGGTCGCGGGCGAGTGCCCTCACCAGCGCCAGCCGTTGCCGCTCCCCCCCGGAGATGAGCGAACCTCGCTCTCCGACGGACGTGTCCAGCCCTTCGGGCAGGCGCGCGACCACGCGATCGGCGCCGGTCAGGCGCAACAACTCGGCCAGGCGATCATCGCCGATCCCGGTCGTCGCTACCAGATTGTTGCGCACCGTATCGTGCCTCAGGAACGCGTCCTGTGCCACATAGGCGATCATGTCACGCCAGCCAGGCGTAACCGACAAGCGCTGGATTTCACCGCCGACCCTGATCACGCCTGCATCTGGTTCATAGAGGCCGACGAGCAAATCGGCGAGCGTGGTCTTGCCCGCACCCGACTGGCCCATGATCCCCAGAAAGTCTCCCGGGCAGATGGTCAGCGACAGATCGTTCACGCCCGGACCCGCTTCGAGCCCGCCATGCGCAAAGCTCACGCGTTCGAACCCTATCTCCGCAAACGCCGGGGCCGGTCGCTCTGCCGTTTGGTTCGGCGCTTGCTGGTTGGGCGCTTGCCGCAAAAGATCGGCTTCAACCGAGCGCAATGCCTCAAATGCAGGCAGCGACCGTATCATCTCGATGGCCTGGGTTTGAATCTGCATCGCCGGGGCCACCATCCGCGTCAGTATCACCAGCAGGACTATGACATGCGCCGGATCGGCGCGCATCGGGCCAAACCCGACGAACGCGATCGACAAGCCGACCACCGCCCCGGCGATGGTTGCGCACATCCGCGTGCGGCTTTGCCGCAGGAGGAAGCCTATTTCCGCCTGATAGATCGTTTCCAACCCGGCCGCAAAGCTGGTGACGAACGCGCTGCCGAGGTTTTGGCTGCGGGCCACCTTGAGAGCACCGAGAAACTGGCCGGCATCGTTAAGCAACCCGACGTTGGCATCGGTAACGATATGGCCCAATCGGTTGGCGGCGCGCAGCACTATGCCGCCGGTGAGGGCTGCGACGATCAGCACGCCGGTCACCAGCGCCGTCAGGCGCGGTTCGATCCAGCTGGCGACGGCAAGCTGCACGATCAGGACAAGGCTGCCGGCGATCATCTGGAGCAGCCCGGTAGCGGCATGACCAACCCGGAAAACGTCGTTGGCGAGCAAATGATTAACTCGCGCATGACGCAGCCGCGCGACCTTTGCCCACGGGGCGTCGGCCAGAATTCGGACGATCTGCATTTGTTTGGTGCGCAGGTAATCGAGTTCGAAACGGGCCACGGCAATCTGTCTGCGGGCCAGCAGCACCGTGCGCAGCAGGACAGCGATGCCGATCACCAGGAGCACTTGCGCAAGCTGCCCCAGCCGTCCGGTCCCGCCCGACATTCGAATCACTTCGACAGCGGCTCGCCTGCCGGAGCCGGTACCTCCCGAGATGAGCGACAAGACCTGCAGCATCATGGCGACGCCGACCATTTCCGCCGCCGTGCCGAGAACGACGAGAATCCCCACCAGCACGAACTGCCGTCGATCGAACGACCAGACATCGCTGACGAAACCTCGCAGCCGGGCGAGATGGGCCCGCATCATGCTGACGGCGGGCAAGGCGAGCGCCGGCCTATGGC
>CAXTOI010000551.1:0-2531 GCA_964245645.1 uncultured Novosphingobium sp.
CTGCAGTGGGTGAGACGGACGCACCTGCCGAGACCATGCCCGGCATCGGCCCGGACATGGGCATGGGTGGCGGTCCTGCCGGGCTGGGAGGCATGGGTGGCGGAATGGGCGGCGGCCTGCCTGGCCTTGGCGGCAGCGACTTCTCGAAATTTCTTAAGAAATAATCTCAAAGCATATCATGGAAGGTGAAATCTGATGTCGGTTGCTATTCGTCTGTCGCGCGGCGGTTCCAAGAAGCGCCCGTATTACAAGGTCGTCGTCTCCAACAGCCGCGCCCCGCGCGACGGCAAATATCTGGAGCAGGTCGGTACCTATAATCCGCTGCTGGCCAAGGATGACGCTGCCCGAGTCCGCCTGATCGAAGACCGCGTGCGCTACTGGATCGGTGTCGGCGCGCAGCCGACTGACCGCGTCGCCCGCATGCTTGACAAAGCCGGGATCAAGGAACGCGCCGCCACGAACAACCCGAGCCAGGGCGAGCCCGGCAAGAAGGCCAAGGAACGCGCCGAAGACAAGGCCAAGAAGGTCAGCGAAGCCGAAGAAGCTGCCGCGGCTGCGTCTGCTGCTCCGGTTGAAGAAACGGCTGCACAACCGGCCGAGGGCTGAACACCTTGAGCGCAGACCGGCCCGTAACCCTGGCCGCCATTTCCGGCGCGCATGGGATTGCGGGCGAGGTCCGGCTGAAATTGTTTGGCGAAGGCGTGGCGAAGCTCAAGCGCTACCACGCTTTCAATGACGGCACGTTGACCGTCGAGAAGCTGAAGGACGACGGCAAGGGCGGGGCGGTCGCCCGGTTCGCCCAGGTCACGACGCGCAACGCGGCGGAAGCCTTGCGCGGCACTGCCCTGACCGTGCCGCGTAGCGCGCTGCCGCCGCTGGCAGAGGGTGAATACTACTACGCCGACCTGATCGGACTGCCTGCGGTGTCCAGCGATGGCCGCGCGCTGGGGCACTGCGTTACGGTTGAGAATTACGGTGCCGGCGATGTGCTGGAGATCGAGCAGCCTGGCGGAAAGCGGTTCATGGTGCCGATGCGGATCGAGGCGGTGCCCGAATGGGACGCGGCGCGGCTGTTGATTGACGCGGCTTATGCCGAATAGTATATACAGGCGTATATACAAGGAAGTCGTCATGGGGACAGAATATACCGCCAAGAGCTTCAAATCGGGCAATTCGGTGGCGATCCGTATCCCGGCCGGGCTGGGGGTCGAGCCCGACCGCGAGTGGAGCGTCGAAATGAGGGACGGAGATCTAGTTCTGCGTCCTAGGGACAAGGCCAGACGCAAGTTCAATATCGACAAGGTCTGGGGCAGCGCAACCAATCTTAAGCCGATCGATCCGGACGATCGCTGGTTCGAGGAACGACTCCACGACGGCAGCGATACCGCTGGCAACGGGCCAGCGTGAAATATCTTCTCGATTCATCGACGATCATCAAACTCACCATGGCCCAGAGCGAGCCATTGCGTATGCGCGCATCACAATGTTGCGAGGGTGACCTCGTCACCTCGGTCATCGCGGTTGCTGAGGTGCTCTATGGCTCGGTCAACGAGAAACCGCCGCTGCTGGAACAACTTGAGGCGTTTCTCAGCGAAGTGGCCGTGCTCGATTTCGGTTTTGCAGCAGCGAGGGAATATGCCAAGCTTCCTTTTCGCCGCGCCAGCTATGATCGGTTGATCGCTGCCCACGCGCTGTCGCTCGGCCTTACGGTCGTGACTGACAACGGCAAGGACTTTGCCGACGTGCCGGGGCTGGTGGTCGAAAATTGGACGCTGTGACCTTCGCCGCCATCGACTTAATACTTTACTCCGAAGTGGTTCTTTGGGCCGTTAAATGTCTTTGGAAGGGCAGAGTGATATGGCGCTTTCGGGGTTAGAGGCATTGGGCATCTGCCTGATCGGATTTGCCATCTTTTATGCTTTTATTCCTTGGGCAATAGGCCGCTCAATAATTTATTTATTTCCTTCGATCTCTACTTGGAAGTTGATGGTATTTTGTACGATATCGATAATGTCACTGATTATTGGTGGGACTTGGCTGGCGCTCGTTGCGCTGAACGCCGAAGAAACGAAAGAACTCGCGCTGACTGGGGAGAATGGCATCGGCATAGCCTACGGTGGCTTGGAAATATTGATTATCATTGCTGATTTCATTGGATTACCGGTCAGCGTTTGGTTCGGATTATCCGCGTGGAAGCGTCGATCGAATGGGGCAGGCGAGGCGCCTAAATGACCTTTGCCGCCACTATCCTTACTCTGTATCCCGAAATTTTCCCCGGCCCGCTAGGCGTCAGCCTGGCCGGTCGCGCTTTGACTAAAAGGATATGGTCGCTCGATTGCCTGCAAATCCGCGATTTTGCCAGTGATCGCCATCGCAGCGTCGATGATACCCCCGCCGGTGGCGGGGCCGGAATGGTTCTACGCGCCCATGTGCTGGCTGCGGCGGTGGATCATGCCCGTGATGTTCACCCGCGCGCCCCCCTCCGCGCCCTGCCCCCCCGCGGTCGCCCCAGCCCCCACGCCCGCCGCCGC
>CAXTOI010000552.1:0-2522 GCA_964245645.1 uncultured Novosphingobium sp.
GGTGTTGAAACCAGCCTCGTACACTGCGTCCGTCACCCGGCCGCCTTCGCTCAAGACCTCGCGCGCCTTGTCCATCCGCAACGCCCGCGCATAAGCCGCCGGCGAAACCCCGGTGTGGCGCAGGAACAGCCGCTGAAAATGGGCTGGGGAATAATCGACCGCATCAGCCAGTTCGAACAGCGTGGGCAGCGCTGCTTCTTCCTCCATGCGCCCGTGGATCATCGCCAGCGCCGCGGCTACCGCCTGCTCCTCGCGGCTCGCATCGTCGGGCGCGCAGCGCCGGCAGGGCCGCAGCCCGGTGGCCCGCGCCGCCGTGCCATCGGCAAAAAACCGCACGTTGCCGCGCAAGGGATGCCGCGCAGGGCATGATGGGCGGCAATATATCCCGGTGGACAACACCCCGGTAACAAACCGGCCATCATGCCCGCGATCGCGCGCCAGCACCGCGCGCCAGGCCTCGTCTTCGGCAATCACTGCTCAGGCTCCCCATGACGATTGATCTGCGCCGTGAAACAACCATGCGCAGCACTATGGACGTGAATATAGGCGATCCGCCGATCGGCGAACAGCGGCGCGAATCTGGCAGGGTCGAGCCCGCAGATCCGATAGGTCATAAGTGATCTCCGACAATGGAGTCGACAAACCCCATCGCCATGGTGTCGCATGTCCGCAGCCGGGATGCTTCCCGATAGTTGCGGTCAAAGTCGCCGGCGGCGTGCGTGCGATGCCCGCAAACCGGGCACGCCGCGCCTTGCATCGCGCGGCAATGCTCGCTATGCGCCGGCCCGTCCGGGGGACGTCGCGCTTGCCACAAGCGTTTGTCATCTCAGGCAATCCGGCTGGGCCACTCGGCCCATAGCCATCCGGTAGATGAGGAAACAGACAAGCGTGGAGAGTTCCGCCGGCATCACCGCCAGCTTGCAAGGGCGCTACGCATCCGCGCTGTTCGATCTCGCCGGCGAGCGCAACAGCGTCGGTTTAGTCGAGCGCGATCTGGACCAGCTTGGCGCCGCACTGAACGCCACCCCCGATTTCGCCGATCTGATCCGCAACCCGCTGGTGAAGCGCGATGCTGCCGCCAAGGCTACCGACAGCGTGGCCGAGTTGCTGGGCCTGTCGCCGCTCACCCGCCAGTTCCTGGGTGTGCTCGCCGCCAACGGCCGGCTGGCCAAGCTGCCCAGCATCATCGATGCTTTTGACGCCATTGCTGCCGCCGCGCGGGGGCAAGTAACCGCCGAAGTGACGAGCGCGCATCCGCTGACCGATATGCAACTTGCGCAGCTGGGTGAGAAGTTGAAGGCGCGTGAGGGCAAGGATGTGAAGATCCGCACCCGGGTCGATGCCGAACTGCTCGGCGGGCTGATCGTCAGGATCGGCAGCCAGCAGATCGACAGCTCGATCCGTACCCGTCTCAATTCGCTAGCGCAGGCCATGAAAGGCTGAACAGCCCCATGACCATGGCGTACAAAATACCGTTGAAAGGCTGAACATGGAAATCCGCGCCGCAGAAATCTCCAAGGTCATCCGCGACCAGATCGCCAATTTCGGCACCGAGGCCCAGGTTTCGGAAGTCGGTTCGGTGCTGTCGGTCGGCGATGGCATCGCTCGCATTCACGGACTGGACAACGTCCAGGCGGGCGAGATGGTGGAATTTTCCAATGGCGTGAAAGGCATGGCGCTCAATCTGGAGGCGGATAACGTCGGCGTCGTGATCTTCGGCTCGGACGCCGAGATCAAGGAAGGCGATGTTGTCAAGCGCACCGGCACCATCGTCGACGTGCCCGTCGGCAAGGGGTTGCTTGGCCGCGTGGTCGATGGCCTGGGCAACCCGATCGACGGCAAGGGGCCGATCGTGGCCGACAAGCGCATGCGCGTCGAGGTCAAGGCGCCGGGCATCATCCCGCGTCAGTCGGTGTCGGAGCCGGTGCAGACCGGGCTGAAGGCGATCGACGCGCTGGTCCCGGTCGGGCGCGGCCAGCGCGAATTGATCATCGGCGATCGCCAGACCGGCAAGACCGCGGTGGCGATCGACACCTTCATCAACCAGAAGGGGCCGAATTCGGGCGATGACGAATCGAAGAAGCTGTACTGCATCTATGTCGCGATCGGCCAGAAGCGCTCGACCGTGGCGCAAATCGTGCGCGAACTCGAAGAAAACGGCGCGATGGAATATTCGATCGTGGTCGCGGCGACTGCTTCGGAGCCCGCGCCGCTGCAATACCTGGCGCCTTACACCGGCGTGACCATGGGCGAATTCTTCCGCGACAACGGCATGCATGCGCTGATCGTCTATGATGATCTGTCCAAACAGGCGGTGGCCTATCGCCAGATGTCGCTGCTGCTGCGCCGCCCGCCTGGCCGCGAAGCCTACCCCGGCGACGTGTTCTATCTGCACTCGCGCCTGCTGGAACGCGCCGCCAAGATGAACGATGCGCTGGGCGGCGGCTCGCTGACCGCGCTGCCGATCATCGAGACGCAGGCGGGCGACGTGTCGGCCTACATCCCGACCAACGTGATCTCGA
>CAXTOI010000553.1:0-2521 GCA_964245645.1 uncultured Novosphingobium sp.
GGTCCAGCGCCAGGATCAGATCGGCGATCAGGCGATAACCCGTGCCGTCTGCCTGATGAAATGCGCCTGAATTGACTGCAAAACCCATGTAGAGCGCGCGCACGCGGTTGGGATTGTTCATCGTGAAATCGGGATGCTCGGCCAGCGCGCGAACATGCGCCTGGGCAGCGGGATGCAGCGAGCCCGATTGCAGCGAGAACCACTTGTCGATCACCAGTGCGTTGCCGGCGTAGCGCTGGTGGAAGTCGGCGAGGAGTTCGGCACGCGACGGGGTGTCGAGCCCGCACAGCACCATCAGCGCGCCCTGCCGGTCGGTCATGTTGTCGGCGGCGCGATATTGGGCGGCGGCGCGCGCAGCTGCTGCCTCAGGCAAGCCGGCGGCGAGCAGGATCAGGGCCTGGGTTTTGAGCTTGCGCGCGCCGCGTGCAGCGGCTTCCAGGCTGAACGGCACCGCGCTGACCCGATCATGCAGTGCGCCCAGTTCGGGGGCCAATGCGCGGGCGAGATGCGCTTTCAGCCCCTCGCGCTCGGCGCGGATCGCCTGCGGGTCGGCCTGCGTCAATTGCTCGGCGATATAGGCTTCGGCGGGCAGGATCAGCAGTTCGCCGCGCATCAGATCGTCGAGCGACGAGTCGGCGATGATGGCGGCCATGGCCGAGGCGATCGCCGCTGCGCCGGCAGCATGAGCGGGGGCGTCGCGCGCTCGGTCGCCTTCGACCGCAGCCACCAGATGGCCCAGCATCAGGCTCTGGATCGCTTCATAGCGGGCGAAGGGATCGTCGTCATGCGCGGCCAGGAACACCAGATCCGCAGCGGACGTATCGGCGGCGACGCTGACCGGCGCCGAATAGCCGCGATTGAGCGACAGCACCGGGCGGCGGGCCATGCCGGTGAAGGTGAACTCTGCTGCTGGCTGGTCGAGCACCAGCAGATGTTCGCCGTCATGCCGGCCGGTGGTGCGGTCGAACAAGGCGACGCGCAAGGGTATCGGCATCGGCTGTTTGTCGGGTTGGCCTGGCGTCGGCGGCACTTGCTGCGCCAGATGCAGCGTTGCGGTGTCGCCGGCATGCGTCAGCCGCGCGGTCACTTGCGGGGTGCCGGCTTGCGCATACCATAGCCGGAACTGGCCCAGGTCCAGCCCGGCGCCATCCTCGATCGCCCGGATGAAATCCTCGCAGGTCGCCGCTTCGCCATCGTGGCGCGCGAAATAGAGATCGGTGCCCGCGCGGAACCGGTCCTTGCCGGCCATCGTGCGCATCATGCGGATGACCTCGGCGCCTTTGTTATAGACCGTGGCGGTATAGAAATTGCCGATTTCCTGATAGGAATCGGGCCGGATCGGATGCGCCAGCGGGCCTGAATCCTCGGGGAACTGCGCCGAACGCAACACCCGCACATCCTCGATCCGCTTCACAGCCGCCGAGCCCATGTCGGCGCTGAACAGCTGATCGCGCAGGACGGTGAAGCCTTCCTTCAGGCTCAACTGGAACCAGTCGCGGCAAGTGATGCGATTGCCCGACCAGTTGTGGAAATATTCATGCCCGATCACGCCTTCGACACCATCGTAATCGCTATCGGTGGCGGTTTCCGGATCGGCCAGCACATAGCGGGTGTTGAACACGTTCAGCCCCTTGTTCTCCATCGCGCCGGCGTTGAAATCGGACACGGCGACGATGTTGAACAGATCGAGATCGTATTCGCGGCCGAAGGCCTGCTCGTCCCAGCGCATCGATGCGATCAGCGAGCGCATCGCGTGATGGGTGCGCTGCTCGTCGCCGGCACGAACCCAGATGCCCAGCGCCACCTCGCGCCCGCTCATCGTCGTGAAGCTGTCGCGGTTGGCGACCAGATCGCCCGCGACCAGCGCGAACAGATAGCTCGGCTTGGGCCAGGGGTCGTGCCATTCGGCCCAATGCGTACCATCCGGGCTGTTTCCACTGGCAGTGCAATTGCCGTTGGCGAGCAGGATCGGGAACGCCAGTGCATCGCCGGCCATGCGCACGCGATAGACCGACAGCACATCGGGCCGATCGGGGAAGAAAGTGATGCGGCGGAAACCCTCTGCCTCGCACTGCGTGCACAACATGCCGTTCGAGGCGTAGAGGCCCGAGAGCTGGGTATTGGCGGCCGGCGCGAGCGCGGTCGCGATGGTGATCTCATGCGCATCGCCGGGCAGGTCGATCAACAGGTCGTTGCCGTCCAGCCGCCAGTCGTTGTGCGCCGCGCCATCGACCTTCACCGACTGCGCGGCGATGCCATCGCCATTCAGCCGCAGCACATGATCGCCGTCTCGTGCCGGATTGCGCCGGACAACGAGGCGCGAGGTGACCGCCGTCCTGTCCAGCCCCAACGTGAAATCCAGCGCCACTTCCGGCACCAGCCAGGCGGGCGGGCAATAATCCTCGCGGCGAATCAGCAATGGATGGGCCGGCGCTACGGCGGCGTCGGCGGTCTCTGGGTTGGTCGGGATATCCATGGGTTCACTCTTAGAACGGCGGAGCGGAAAGCGGGAGTGGGATTG
>CAXTOI010000554.1:0-2521 GCA_964245645.1 uncultured Novosphingobium sp.
GCTGTGGGTCGTGCCGATCGCCGGCGGAACACCCCAGGCGATCACGCCTGCCGAAACCGCCGATACCGTTCATTGGGGCGAGGCGGAATTCGTCGCGCAAGAGGAAATGGCGCGCTTCGACGGCGCATGGTGGGCGCCAGACGACCGCCGCATCGCGGTGGAGCGCTTCGACGAGGCGCATGTTGCGGTCGTTACCCGCGCAGCGATCGGCGCGAGCGGCACCACGACTTTCCAGCAGCGCTATCCGCTGGCCGGCACCGCCAATGTCGAGGTCAGCCTGTGGGTGATGCGGCCGGATGGCAGCGCGCGAGTGCAGGTCGATCTTGGCGCGGAAAAAGACATCTATCTCGCCCGCGTCGACTGGGCGCAGGACGGCAAGACGCTCTATGTCCAGCGCGAAAACCGGGTGCAGACGCGGCTCGACATGCTGGCCGTCGATCCGGCGACCGGCGCCTCGCGCGTATTGTTTACCGAGACGGCGGCGCCAAACAGCTGGATCAATCTTACTGACAGCTACCGGTTCCTGAAGGACGGCAGCCTGATCTGGTGGTCCGAACGCGACGGCTTCGGGCACCTTTACCATTATGCCCAAGGCACGTGGCAGCAATTGACTCACGGCGCGTGGGTGGTGACATCGCTGGTTGGCGTCGACGAGCCGAAAGGCCGATTGTTCTTCACCGCCACGAAAGACGATTTGCTGGCCCCGCAGGTCTATTCGCTCGACCTCGCGCACGAGCAGCTTACCCGCCTGACCGAGCCCGGCTGGGTCAACAGCGCCACAATGGACAAATCCGGGCAAACTTTGGTGGTCAGCCGCTCGGCCCAAGCGCAACCGCCGCAGTCGTACATTGCCGATGAAACCGGCAAACGGCTTGCATGGGTCGAGGAAAACCGCGTCGATGCCACGCATCCTTACGGCCCTTATCTGGCCGCGCACCACACCCCGCAGTTCGGCACGATCACCGCGGCAGACGGCTCGCTGCTGCATTGGCGGATGATCACCCCGGATATGCAACCGGGCAAGCGCTACCCGGTGTTCTTCTCGCATTACGGCGGCCCGCATGCGCAGGTCGTGACGCGCGGCTGGACCGGCGCGCTGGCGCAGGCGATCGTTGCGCAGGGCTATATCTGGTTCGAACTCGACAATCGCGGCAGCGCCAATCGCGGCGTCGCCTTCGAAAGCCAGATCCGGCACGCGATGGGCTCAGTCGAAGTGGCGGATCAATTGGCAGGGGCCGCGTATCTGAAAACGCTGGCATTTGTCGATCCAGCCAAGATCGCCACCTATGGCTGGTCCTATGGCGGCTATATGTCGCTGAAACTGCTCGAAGCACAGCCCGGGGCCTTTGCCGCCGCAATTGCCGGCGCCCCGGTGACGAAGTGGGAATTGTATGACACCCACTACACCGAGCGCTATCTGGGTAATCCGCGCAAAGCGCCGCAGGTCTACGCAACCTCGGATGCGCTGGCACAGGCGCCAAAGATCAGCGATCCGCTGCTGCTGATCCACGGCATGTCCGATGACAATGTCGTGTTCGACAACAGCTCCGAACTCATCGCACGGCTGCAGGGCGAGGCGGTGCCGTTCGAAATGATGCTCTACCCCGGCTACACCCATAGCGTCACCGGGCCCAGGATCGGCAAGCATCTATGGGAAACCATCTTTGCCTTCCTCAAGCGGCACGGGGTAACGCCGCCGCTTTGATTGCACCTTGCGCCTCCCATCAGGCGCGCTAACGACAGCGCCCGGCTGGCCGGGCCAATGGAGACATGACATGGGTTATCGGGTAGTGGTGGTCGGCGCGACCGGCAACGTCGGCCGGGAAATGCTCAACATCCTGGCAGAACGCGCATTCCCGCTGGACGAGATCGCCGCAGTGGCCTCGCCACGCTCGACCGGCACCGAGATCGAGTTCGGCGACACCGGTCGCATCCTCAAGGTGAAGAACATCGAGCATTTCGATTTCACCGGCTGGGATATCGCGCTGTTCGCCGCCGGGTCCGCCCCGACCAAGATCCATGCCCCCCGCGCCGCCGCCGCCGGCTGCGTGGTGATCGACAACTCGTCGCTCTACCGCATGGACCCCGACGTGCCGCTGATCGTGCCCGAGGTGAACTCCGACGCCATCGACGGCTACAAGCGCAAGAACATCATCGCCAACCCCAACTGCTCGACCGCGCAACTGGTAGTGGTGCTCAAGCCGCTCCACGACGCGGCCAAGATCACGCGCGTGGTGGTCGCGACATATCAGTCGACCAGCGGCGCCGGCAAGGCAGGCATGGACGAACTGTTCGAGCAGACCCGCAGCGTGTTCATGCCGATCGGCGAAATGAACCCGCCCAGCAAATTCGCCAAGCAGATCGCCTTCAATGTGATCCCCCAGATCGACGTCTTCCTTGATGACGGCTTCACCAAGGAGGAATGGAAGATGGTGGTGGAGACGAAGAAGATCCTCGATCCGAAGATCAAGCTGACCGCGACCTGCGTGCGCGTGCCGGTGTTCATCGGCCATTCCGAAGC
>CAXTOI010000555.1:0-2516 GCA_964245645.1 uncultured Novosphingobium sp.
GTGATAGAGCTGTTCAAGCTGACCGGCAAGGTGGCGATCGTTACCGGTTCATCCCGCGGCATCGGCCGCGCGATCGCCGAAGCTTATGCCGATGCCGGGGCGCAGGTGGTGATCTCCAGCCGCAAGCAGCCGGCATGCGACGAAGTGGCCGCCGCCATCAACGCCAGGCACGGCGACGGGCGCGCGACTGCGATCGCCGCCAGCCTGTCCGACAAAACCGGGCTTGAAGCGCTTGTCGCAGAGACCCGCGCCCGCTTCGGCCACATCGACATACTGGTCTGCAACGCCGCGTCCAACCCCCATTACGGGCCGATGGCGGGGATCAGCGACAAGCAGTTCCGCAAGATCTTCGACAACAATGTGCTGGCCAACCATTGGCTGATCTCGATGATCGCGCCCGAAATGATCGAGCGGCGCGACGGCGCGATCGTCATCCTGTCGTCGATCGGCGGAATGATCGGATCGACCGTGATCGGCGCCTACAATGTCTCGAAGGCGGCCGACTTTCAGCTGGTGCGCAATCTGGCGCTCGAATTCGGGCCTCATAACGTGCGGATCAATGCGATCGCGCCGGGTGTGGTCCGCACCGATTTTGCACGTGCGCTGTGGCAGGACCCTGAAGCGGAAGCGGCGCTCAAGCGCGCGACGCCGCTTGGTCGCATCGGCGAGCCGCATGAGATCGCCGGCGCGGCGGTATTCCTTGCTTCGCCGGCCGGTGCCTACATGACCGGCCAGTCGATCGTCATCGATGGCGGCACGACCGTGCGCGGCGGCCTGTAATGCGTTTTCCGGCCGAACTGCACCGCTCACCGGCAGCCACGTTCGACTTCCATGCCCGTCGCCAGATCGCCGTTGCGGCTAGGTCAACTTCTGCTCGAGGCCGACGATGATCGAAAACAGCATTCACGGCGACATCCTCGAGCTCATCATCGCCCATCCACCGGTCAACGCGCTCGGCGCTGCGGTACGGTCAGGCCTGGCCGCGGCCATCGCAGCCGCGCAAGGCGATGACGCGATCCGCGCGATCGTGATCCGCGGTGCCGGCAAGCTGTTCTCGGGCGGGGCAGACATTACCGAGTTCGGCAAACCGCCGGTCGAGCCCTGGCTTGCGCAAGTGGTCGCTGCGATCGAGGCCAGCAGCAAACCGGTGGTCGCCGCGATCCACGGCACCGCGCTGGGCGGCGGGCTGGAAATCGCGCTTGGCTGCCATTACCGGATCGCGGCACGTGACGCAAAGCTCGGCCTGCCCGAGGTCAAGCTTGGCCTGCTGCCCGGCGCCGGCGGCACGCAGCGGCTGCCACGGCTAATCGGCGCCGAGGCGGCGCTCGCCATGATCGTCTTCGGCGAGCCGATTCCGGCAGCCAAGGCGGTGAGCATCGGCCTGGTCGACGAACTGGCGGATGAAGCCACGCTTGCTGCCGACGCGATCGTCTATGCGCGGACGTTGTCCGCAGTGCGCCGGACTAGCGAGTTGGCGGCCGCTGCCGATCCCGGCTTGTTCGAACGCTTCGCCGCCGAGCATGCGCGCAAGATCGCCGGGCTGGAAGCGCCGCTTGCCTGCATCGAAGCGGTCAGGGCGGCGACCGAGTTGCCGTTCGAACAAGGCATGGCGGCCGAGCGTGCGCTGTTCGGCAGGCTGGTCGCCGGCGAGCAGTCGCTGGCGCTGCGCCATATCTTCTTTGCCGAGCGCACCGCCGCGCGGATCGAGGGCCTGCCCCAGGATCTCGCGCTGCGCCCGATCAAGCGCATCGGTATCGTCGGCGCGGGCACGATGGGCGGCGGCATCGCGATGAACTTCCTGTCCGCGGGCATGGCGGTAACGATCGTCGACATGGCGCCGGACGCGCTCGACCGCGGCACCGCCATCGTGCGCGGCAATTACGCGGCGACCGCCGCCAAGGGCCGGTTGCAGCCCGAGCAGATCGAGGCGGCGATGGGGCTGCTGACGCCGACCCTCGATTTCGCCGCGCTGGCCGACTGCGATCTGGTGATCGAGGCGGTCTACGAGAATATCGACGTAAAAAAGGACATCTTCGCGCGGCTGGACGGCATTGCGAAACCGGGGGCAATCCTGGCCTCCAACACCTCCTATCTCAGCGTCGATGAGATCGCTGCTGCCACGTCGCGTCCGCAGGATGTGCTCGGGCTGCACTTCTTCTCGCCTGCCAATGTGATGAAGCTGGTCGAAGTGGTGCGCGGCGCCAGGACCGCTCCGGATGCGCTGGCGACGGCGATGGCATTGGCGCGCAGGATCGGCAAGGTGCCGGTCGTCGCCGGTGTCTGCTACGGCTTTATCGGCAATCGGATGCTGATTCCGCGCCAGCGGAACGCCACCGCCTTGCTGCTCGAAGGCGCTACGCCCGAGCAGGTCGATCGGGTCCACACCGCGTTCGGCATGTCGATGGGACCGTTCCAGATGGCCGATCTCGCCGGGATCGACATCGGCTGGCATCGCGATCCCGAACGCATCGTGACGCTGCAGGACGCGCTCTGCGCCAGGGGCCGGTGGGGGCAGA